>JBAZGP010000130.1:7997-9030 GCA_041652835.1 Lutibacter sp.
ATTTTTTTCGATATATTCTGAAATTTTATCAATATAATAAGGCTCATCGCCCATTAAAAAATAAATGGGTTTTATATTTCCGTTTTCTATATCTGAAACTATTTTGGTTACATCACTCATTTATAAAAAAAAATTAGCATTTTTGTTGAATGCAGGCTTTGAATTTACCTAACTATCCGTTCAAAATCAAAAGTAGCGAAAATAAGTATTTTATTTTTGATATTGTTCGAAAAAAATATGTGGTGTTGACTCCAGAAGAATGGGTACGTCAACATATAATTCATTATTTAATTGAAGAAAAAAATTATCCAATTTCACTTATTGCCGTTGAAAAAAAAGTAACTGTCAACAAATTAACCAAACGCACTGATATTTTAGTTTTTAATACCAAAGGATTGCCGCATATTATTGTGGAATGCAAAGCGCCTTCCATAAAAATTGCACAAGAAAGCTTCGACCAAATTGCGCGGTATAATTTAAAATTGAATGCCAATTTTTTAATAGTGACCAACGGATTAAAACATTATTTCTGTAAAATGGATTTTATAAATCAGGAATATGTATTTTTAAATACCATTCCAAATTATGATTTTTAGAAAATGAAAAAATATATAAAAATGACTTTAGCAATTCTTGTTTTTTTAGTGGTTGCAGTTTATTTTATACCTGCTCCTAAATCGGATTTTTTCAAGTTATATTCCAATAACGATAAACCTGCACAACTTTTAAAAGAATTTAATGCAAAACCAACTAAAAAAATCACAATAAACGGTGTTCTTTGGGAATATTATTCGGGTGGAAAAGGAGAAAAAACCATTCTTTTTTTACACGGAATGGGCGGAGATTACACGTTATTTTGGCAACAAATAGCTGTGTTTGAAAATGATTATAAAATAATCTCCTATACCCTTCCCGAAAAAATAAACTCCCTTGAAAATACGGCAAATGGTATTTTAAAGATTTTAGAAGCTGAAAATGTAAACAAGTTTTATGTTGTTGGAACTTCAATGGGTGGCTATATCACACAGTATTT
>JBAZGP010000131.1:0-8819 GCA_041652835.1 Lutibacter sp.
CCGACGCTCTTCCGATCTTGGATATTGACAATTCGAGAATTGGGAAAGTGGAAGAAATATCCGGGCATGGGATTAAGGCTTACATTGACAAAAAAGAAATATTTGTAGGGAATGATAAGCTTCTTCATAAAGAAAACGTAGTGCATGACAAATGTGAAATAGAAGGTACGGTTGTGCATGTTGTGGTTGATAGGAAGTACGCTGGCTATATTGTTATATCAGATAGTTTGAAAGAGGATTCCATTGAAGCCATCGGACGTTTAAACAAAAAAGGCATTAAAACAGTAATGCTCACGGGCGACAGCAAGTATGCTTCGGGTATTTTCGCCAGGAAGCTGGGTATTAAAGAATATTATGCCGAACTATTACCTGAAAACAAAGTTCAGCATATTGAAAAAATGCTGAACAAGAACAGCAAAGTGGCTTTTGTGGGCGATGGCATAAACGATGCCCCTGTACTTGCCCGTGCAGATGTGGGAATTGCTATGGGCGCGCTTGGTTCAGATGCTGCAATTGAAACTGCCGATGTAGTTTTAATGACCGATTCTCCTTCAAAAGTCGCCGTTGCAATAGATGTTGCCAGGAAAACCAGAAATATTGTGTGGCAAAATATCATTTTTGCCCTCGTGGTTAAAGCAGCCTTTATTGTCCTGGGAATTATTGGGATTGCCACTATGTGGGAAGCGGTGTTCGGCGATATGGGCGTTGCTTTAATTGCTGTTTTCAATGCCATGAGAGTGATGAGAAATTAACTGAAAATTAGCCGAATAAGCATACATTCAATTGATATCAAGGTAATTTAAAATGAATACATCCATAAAAAACATATTACAAAACAACGATTTCTCTAAGGATAGTATTCTCGAACTATTGAAGACAAGTCAATCTGAAGCAAAATTATTATTTCAAAAGGCGAGAGAAGTAAAATATTGTGAAATTGGAGATAAAGTATATTTAAGAGGTTTGATTGAATTTTCAAATATGTGTGTGAAAGATTGCCTTTATTGTGGTATAAGAAAAAGCAATAAAAACGTTGAAAGGTATTTTTTATCAGACGATGAAATTATTCAGGCAGTGAAATTTGCTTTTTCTCAAAACTATGCTTCAATTGTTTTGCAGTCGGGTGAGCTAAAAACAAAGGACTTTATTGCCAGAGTTGCCGGATTGATACAGTGTATCCGAAAAATTACCGGAGAAAATTTTGGAATTACTTTGTCGTGTGGAGAACAAAATGAGTCAACATATTCAAGATGGTTTGAAAGTGGCGCAAACCGATATTTGCTAAGGATTGAAACCTCAAATAAAGAACTGTACAATAAAATTCACCCCAATAATTCTTTACACAGTTTTCAAAAACGAATAGAATCTCTCCGGGCATTAAAAAAAACAGGATACCAGATTGGCACCGGGATTATGGTTGGGTTACCTGGCCAAAACTTAAGCCATATTGCAGATGACATATTGTTTATGAAAGATATTGATATTGATATGTGTGGTATTGGCCCCTACATTGAACACAAAGAAACACCTCTTTTTAACCAGCATAATACACTAATTCCTTTAAATGCCCGGTTTGACCTAACATTAAAAGTACTGGCAATACTAAGGATTATCATGAAAGACATAAATATTGCCGCATCAACGGCACTGCAATCTATAGATAAATTGGGAAGGGAAAAAGCCATCCAGGTTGCTGCAAATGTTTTTATGCCAAATATTACCCCGCAATCATACCGGAAGAATTATAATTTATATGATAACAAACCTTGTATTGACGAAAGCCCGGTTGAATGTCAAAGTTGTACAATAACCAGAATAAACTTGGCAAATGGCAAAGTTGCTTTTGGAGAAGCTGGTGACTCTAAGCATTATTTAACCAGAAAATTGATTGTAAAACCCAAGTAATATTTCTCTCTTCAATATTTACTGTTATGGAAAATCAGGAAATCGATAAAAAACTTGAATCGAAAAACGTTAAACCAACAGCCATGCGAAAGTTGGTTTACAAAACACTTGCTGATTCTTGTAAGGCACTGAGCCTTGGTGATTTGGAACAACGATTTGAAAAAGTAGAACGATCAACCATATTCCGTACGTTAAAATCTTTTCAGGAAAATTATATTGTACATACCGTTGATGATGGAACAGGTTCGGTGAAATATGCCGTTTGCGATGAGGATTGCGCCTGTACCTTACACGATTTGCATGTGCATTTTGTTTGCAAACGATGTGGCAGGACACGTTGTATGAAAGAACTGCCCATCCCCGATGTAAAACTGCCGGACGATTACACTTACGAGAATGCCCAGTTCATTATTAACGGGGTGTGTCCGCGTTGCGATTAAACTATGCAACAATGTTGCACTAACTTCTTCGTAATTTTGTGATGATATAATTGATTTATAACATTTTAAAATTACTATTATGAGATACTATTTTCAAAAAACACTATTCAATGTGAACTTCGATGAAGCCATAGAAAAAGTAACAGAAGAACTCAAAAAAGAAGGTTTCGGTATCTTAACCGAAATTGACGTACAGGCAACATTAAAAAAGAAGTTAGATGTTGATTTCAGAAAGTACCAGATACTGGGGGCTTGCAATCCGCCGTTTGCTTACAAAGCATTACAGGCCGAAATCCATATTGGAGCCATGTTGCCTTGCAATGTGGTTGTTATGGAAAAAGATGATGGCAAAATTAATGTGTCTGCTGTTGACCCTGAATCATCTATGATGGCTGTTGGCAACAATGACTTAAAACCTGTTGCCAAAGAGATCAAGAAGAAGTTGGAACGCGTAATTAAAAACCTGTAAAAATGAAAATTCTAATTTTTTTATTCATTTCTTTAGCAGTTATGTTCGGATATGGATTCACCCGCAGTGGGTTGAATACTACTCCATCAGAAAAGACTGAACCCGTACGGTTGTCAGTGACCGGAGAAATGGTTTACCAAAAAAACTGTGCGGCGTGTCATGGAATTGACCGGCAAGGTAATCCACCCACTTTCCCTTCTTTAATTGATATTAATAAAAGAATGAATAAGGGTCAAATAATCAATCAACTAATAACCGGTAAAAACGCAATGCCTTCTTTTGCACATCTGACTGAACCTGAAAGGTATGCTATTAGTGGCTATTTACTTGGTGAACAAACTGAAGTTGATTTCGCCACTGAAATTACTCCGGTGGAAAATGGCAGATCATTGTTTATAGCCAATTGTGCACGCTGCCACAAAGCAACACCGGACGATATACAACCTCCTGATCAGAGGGATTGGGGGATGCAACCAGCCATACTTGGCGGGATAAGTGAAAAGTACGAATCTGATGAATTTGAAAACATTGTGAATATGGGGTCGTGTTATATGCCTTCATTTGAATCATTGACCAAGTCTGATAAAGGGGATATCTATACTTATTTGCAAACAATGAAGGAAATGTATGTAAAATATCGTACATCGAGGGGAATGGGATGTAGTATGTGTTGCCGAAATAGAAATTAAATTAACTTTAAAATTTAATCATTAATTTTGCGTTATGAAATTGATATTTCAATTTTAACTGCAAGTAAAAGGCAACTAAAAATTTTGAAAGTTTTAATTAACATATTCATCTTATACTTTCTGATGTTGGCGGTTTTACCCCCATTGCAAGGCTGTAAGAATGACAATATCACTGCCAGAAATAAAAATTCCAACCATACTGAGATACCTTGTTCCCCATTTTGCGGGGAAGATGGGTGTGGAATTGTTATCACTTTTCAAGTTGATATCCCACCACCAGTAGATTTACCTTTTGTCGAAATAGAAAGATTTGTAGGTTTTGACGACTTACTATTTCGTTCTGGAATAACACAATGGCATCCTCCACAAGCTTAGAATTCAATCCGAATTCCTTTACTTATTTTTCAACTGGGTATTTAAACCAGTTTTAATAAGTTTAAATAATTTTTATAAAGTCCAGGTTATTCATTGGAGCCAATGTACTTGGACAAGTTTAATATCATTTATTTTTCAAAATCGAAATTCATTAAAATAATAATTTAAAAGTAATACAATGAAAAATTTTAAGAGTATAGAAACAGTTAAATTGATTTTTAAACAATCAATCTCAAAAATGCTTATTCTTGGAGTATTTAGTGCCATTATTTTAACTTCTTGTAAGAAAGACAATAATACTACTCCACCTACAACTTTAGCAAATGAAGTTGTTGGTACTTATTCCGGCACATTGAAAAATTCAGCAACAAATGAAAGTAAGCCTGCAACATTATCGGTTACCATGGTTAATGACAGCCTTGTCATGATGCATTGCGTTGCTGCTGGTTTTGATACAACAATTTCAAACTTGTGTTACCAGAACAGCAATCAAATCATGCTTTGTTTTACAGGGCAGGACTTTTTTAACCAATATGGCCACAATATGAATAATTACAATTTTTGCTCCAGCAAACAATCCGGTTGGATGAATAACAACTGGATGAATGATAGCAATTGTTGGGGGAATGACAACACTAATTGGGGAAATAAAAGCTGGGCAGGAAATGACCAGTGGAATGCATGGACAAATCACTTGAATACACAGCATAATCAAAATGATATGCATTATGGCAATTTCAATATGAGTGGGCATAGTTGCAATTACACGTTCAATATTAAAACACCATCAGCTAATTATACACAGCAGTTTGTTGGTGCAATACAATAATTTGAATTGACAATCAAACGTTCCGAAATATAAAACGGAGCGTTTGATTGTTTTTAAAAAAGATTTCAAAATAAATACTTTTGCCTACTTTGAAAAAAACAACTTTCCATATTTCAAAAATGGACTGCCACTCCGAAGAAGACTTTATCAGGATGAAACTGGATGGGCTTTCAATAATAAAAAGTTTGGCTTCGATATTGTGAACCGGAAACATTTTGTCTTTCATACTGAATGAACACCGAATACATGTGGTGACTTTAATATTATAAATTTGGGGAACTAATTATGAAAGTAGAATTGAAATCAACAATTACTTGTCCTAAATGCGGATATCAAATTGAACAAACCATGCCAACAGATTCATGTCAGTTTTTCTATGAATGCGAAAATTGCCATGTTGTTTTAAAACCAAAGCAGGGGGATTGTTGTGTATATTGTTCTTTTGGGACAGTGAAATGTCCCTCTATTCAGAAGAGCGAGAGTTGCAGCTAAATTTTTTCGAAGGTTGAATTAATATGTATAATATCAATCGATAATATTCGTTAATTTACTTTCCTCGTTTTAGTTCAGCGGTAACAAAGATGCCCTATTCCAATCTTTGTATCCCATAGTTCAAACGTCCGCCTGGACTCCATAGTTCAAGCGTCCGCTTGGACTCACCAAAACACAACCAAAAAATCTTCCCCATCATAACAATCATAAAAATCAGCGTTCCATTGAACACCTCCCCCGCTAAATCCATTCAAATTCAAACAAATTTCATCCTCACTGTTCAAGCCAATAAAATTATTACCTGGCTTTACCCCACCAAATTCCCGACGATCCAACTACAATGAATACAAGAAGCTGATTTAACTGAATTTTAAACGGTATAAAACATTTGAAGATGTTGACATTCTGGATAATGAGTGGTAAATAAATTTTAAACGAAATTTTAAATAATTATCAAATAATAGGTATAAACACAACAGTGTATATAAAGTCGTTAGCAATAAGTCTGAAGAAAACTACATTGCTCATAGAAGTCATTTATAGGTGCTCCGGTATGACTGGCACAACATCAATAGGTACAGGTGGCACAATGACTCCAGTATGGGTGTCACAGGTTGGAGCGGTGTATACCTTTAAAAGGAACTAGGTGATATAAAACATTTTAAAATCACCAACCGAAGAGGATATGTTTGTTAATCATGGCGAATCTTTAGATCACGAATACCAGTAAAAATAAAAAAGACATGAGTAATTCCATGTGACCCAAAAATAGAAATAATAACACATGAAATAGAGATTTAAAAATCACTATAAATAGTGATTCTACGGTTCTTCGTTTCTATCCATCTTTGCATCATTATTTAATTAATTAAAATTTTATATGATGAAAAAATATTTAATATTTGGATTACTATTGAGCACCTTAACAATTTCTGCACAAGATCGCTTGTTCACATATACGTATCAGAGTACGGTATTAAATAAAGGACAGAAAGAACTGGAAATATGGAATACGTTAAGGACTGGCAGAGAAAAATTTTATTCCCGTCTTGACCATAGGACAGAGTTTGAAATAGGTTTAGGAGGAAAACTGCAAACAGCATTTTACCTCAATTTGACGTCAAATACTGTCACAATTGACGAAAACTCCACAAAATTTCTTGAAACAGAAAATGAAATTAGTTTCTCGAATGAATGGAAATTAAAATTATTAGACCCAGTGGTTAATCCATTAGGATTAGCTGTTTATGGTGAGTATAGTATTGGTAGTAAGGAGTATGGATTAGAAGGTAAGTTAATATTAGATAAAAAAATAGGTAATCTCACGATCGCAGCTAATGCTATATATGAATTAGAACTCAAACCTAAAATTGAAGTGGAGGAAACAGATTGGGAAAAAGAAAACAAAGCTGATTTCAATTTGGCATTTGCCTATTCATTTTCCCCCAAAATTGCATTAACGCTTGAAAATTCCTACAAAAATGTCATTGCTGAGGGCGAACTTGAACATAGTGCTTTATATTCAGGTCTGGGATTTTCGTACGTAATGGAAAGCTTTTGGGTAAATTTCACAGTTTTGCCACAGATAAAATCGTTTAAAGGTGAAACAAATAGTTCACTAAACTTAAATGAGTTTGAAAAAGTTCAATTTAGACTATTATTTTCTTATGCATTTTAGACATATTATACCATTAGTATTTATATTTTGGGGGTTATATGGTTGTATTACTGTTTTGTATGTACCAACAGAAAATGATGCAACAAATCATAATGTTTCATTAAACACACTCAAAAAAGGAAGGGAATTATACATGAATAAATGTAGTAGTTGCCATAATTTATACTTACCAACCAAGTACACAAATCAAAAATGGCTGCTGATAATTGGAAAAATGCAGAAGCGAGCTAAAATTGATAGCTCTCAAAAGGATTTGATAATGAAATACATATGCATTTGCACAAAATGATTAATTCTATATAGTGCTACTTTGCAACATAGATAATATTTTTTAGTAAATGAAATTAGGATAATTTTTATCAAAACCCGCAGTTGCAAACAATGCATAATACTTTATGGCGGGTTTAGGTCTGAATATGAATATATTAGTTTCATAAAGCAATCAGCGTGGACAGAAATATTTATCTTCAAAATGATAAGTCATCACCTCTAAAATAACATGGAACTGAATACCCCCGCTCCATCTTGCCATCAATTCCGGAAATATTGTGCTACCATACCGAAGCAATCATGCCACGAAAAGAAAGGGAATAATGGTAGTAGAAAAATTATCGAACTAGAAGTAAACGAATGCAATGGAGGCTGCTGTATTAACCTTGTTGAAATGGGGGATAAAACGATTTTAAGAGTTCTTTTTAAGAATCTGATCTGAATGTAAACATTTTAAACAACTTCGATGGCCATATTGGAATACAGGGAACTCCCACAAATATTTTAGCAGGAATTATTATGAAATCAAGCCCACTTGCACCTTCCAAATTTTTGAACAAATTATTTTAGGTAATAACCATGCCGACAAAAAATAGCTTACCTTTGATAAAAGAATAAGAACGACAGGGTCTTACAGACAGAATGCCGTTGTAACCAATGCAAAAAAAATCTTTAATTTGCGACATTATGACAAAATTCGAAATAGTAAAGAATAATTTAATTGGAGATCCAGATCAAATAAGTTCTGAAAAATATTTCGTTACTCTTGCCACTCTTGTAGCCTCTGTTTTTTTGATGATACTTTGCTTTGTTCACTTATATTTAGCGCTTCAAACTGCACCGGTTATTCTTGCCGGTAGCAGTTCTATATTAATGTTGGCTCTTTACTATTTTGTCAGATTTCGAAATTTTCTTCTAATTCCCAAAATTATCTTAACTCTTGGTGGTTTGATCATGCTCGATTTCACATGGTATTCAAAATTTTTATCTAACGGACCTGTTCTTTTCTTTATTTTGATATTTGCAGCACTTGTCATATGGGTATGGGAAGGAAAACACCTTGTGATTTTACTGACATTCTATTTTATCAATCTTGCAATTCTATTTTATATCGACTACAATGCACAAGAATTTCAATTTAAATACCCTGACCTTCATACAAGAAGTATAGATATTTTTTTTAGTTTTTTCTTATATTCAATACTTTTAATTTTTTTATTATATGTCTTTAAACGAGAATTCTTACGGCAAAAGAGTAAAGCTATAAAGTCAGATAAACTTAAGTCTGCTTTTCTTGCTAACATGAGTCATGAAATCAGAACACCTATGAATGGTATTTTAGGGTTTGCGGGCTTACTTAAAGAACCAAATCTTTTTGGTGATACGCAACGACAATATATTGAAGTTATAGAAAAGAGTGGACACCGAATGCTCAATATTATTAACGATATAATTGATATTTCTAAAATTGAAGCGGGGTTAATGAAATTGGAAATAAAGGAATCGAATATAAACGAGCAATTCGATTATATTTATACATTCTTCAAGCCAGAAGTTGAAGCCACGGGCATGAAGTTATCCTACAAAAAATCATCAGCTGCAATAGAATCAAATATTTTTACTGACCGTGAAAAAGCCTTTGCCATACTAACCAATCTTGAGAAAAATGACA
>JBAZGP010000132.1:0-8708 GCA_041652835.1 Lutibacter sp.
TTTACTATTGTTTTCATTTTGTTTTGAATTAAATTATTACTATTTTATTTAGAAATTATTCGTTTTTAAAATCTCACGGAAAGCCCGCCACCTGCACCAAACCGGTTATCGTAGCTTGCCATCAATGAAAAGTCTCTTGATAAAAAATATTCTATACCTGCGTTCCAGGTAACTTCATTTACAAAACTGTCGCCAAGAGGAAGGTCGTCTACCCAGCCAAAATCTGCTTGATATTCATACTTTCCGAATATTGCAGTTCGTGGGAATATGAGAATTTTACGACTCAACCTGATTTCTGGACGTAATTTGCTATCTATACGCACATCGAGATTGAATAGATAAGGTGTTAAAAACCGAATACCCGCAATGGCAGTTGTTGTTATTTTATCCATACTGTCTTTCACATCATTTTCAATATTCACACCTCCAAAAACTCTTAGATAATCATGCAAATATCTCTCGTAGGTCACTTCGGCTTCTAAATTTTGGTTCCAGCCGTATTCTGCGGATACATTGAATTGATTGCGAATATTGGAAGCGACAAAATCAAATGATGCCATATGCGAAGTCACTTCAACAAGTGACCAAGCATAGAATCCATCTGTTTCATTAATCAGTTTTGAAACGGGATATTTCTCCATTCTCGGATCTCGAGGAGTGTTATAACTTATTATTCTGTCCATTCCAGCATTCATATGGTAAAGAATATGGCAGTGTAAAAACCAATCACCATATTCATCGCCATTATTGCCACTGAATTCTATGGTAACTTCTTCCATTGGTGGTACATTTACCGTATGTTTTAAGGGAGAATATTCCCCATTTTTGTTAATGACCCTAAAAAAATGACCGTGGAGGTGCATGGGATGGTGCATCATTGTGAGATTGTTGAAAGTAATCCGTGTGACTTCGCCGCCCTTTATTTCAATATTATCGGTTTCGTTCAGCGGCACACCGTTCAAACTCCAGATGTAGCGTTGCATATTACCTGTAAGGTTTAATAGTATCTTCTTAACAGGAAGTTTTTTATCGTAGGAAGTTTTTTCAGGCGATTTTAGATAATCGTAATTGTATTCGGAAAACATACCTGCCTCGCCAACGGGCATGTCCATTCCGTCCATATTTGTGGTGGAATCCTCCTTCATTTCTGCCTTACCAGCAGGCTGATCCGTATTGGGATGCTTCATTTCTGCTTCATCGGCTGGTTGCTCTGAATGGTTCATATTCATTTTATCATTATCCATATCCATACCCATATCCATCTTCATTCCGTATTCCTCTTTCATTTCATACCGTTCGTCTTTTTTAGGTCGGAATTTTAGGGCATGAGCCCCCATTTTCATGTCCATTTTCGCCATCTGTTGCATCATTTTGATTTTATCAGGTTTTGGCACTATCTCCGCAGGAAGTATTTTGCCTTTGCCAATGTATGCATAGGTCGTTCCCGAACCGTCTTGTGCCATTGCCCGCAACTCAATCTTTCCATTTTGTGGTACGGTCACAATAAAATCGTAGGTTTCAGCCGTAGCTATGAAGGTTTTACGATGTGCAATCGGAACTACATCCTTTCCATCAGCTGAAACCAACATCGGTGTTTCGCCGCCAAAGGTCATCCAAAATTGAGAAGATGCTGAACCGTTTATAATGCGCAAACGCACCTTTTCGCCGAGTTTGTAATCGGAATATTCTACAGATTTCTCTCCATTAATCAAGAATGCAGGATAATACACATCTGCAATGTCTGCGCCTTCCATCCGTTGTCGCCAAAAATCGAGCTGTGCGCCAAATGCTCCACGGGCAATCACTTGATTCAACGGTGTTGAAGTGCCCTTTTTCATTTGATACCATTCATTACCGCGTTTAAGGTTACGCATCACGTTGTTTGGTTTTTCATTTGTCCAGTCAGATAGCATCAGCACTAAATCTCGGTCATAATCTAAAGTTTTCTCTTTCGGATTAATTAATATAGACCCAAAAACGCCACTTTGTTCCTGAAACATGGTGTGTGAATGATACCAGTACGTTCCATTTTGTCTTACGGGAAATTCATACTTGAAAGTTGTACCGGGTTTTATGGGCGGCGTTGTTAAATAGGGCACTCCATCAAAAAAGTTGGGCAATAAGATTCCGTGCCAATGGACAGATGTTTCCACGCTCATTTCGTTTTTCACGTAAATGACTGCATATTCACCTTCTGTAAATTCCAAGGTTGGACCTGGAATCTTACCATTTACAGTCATTCCCATGACTTCCTTACCCGCTTTGTTTACCATTTCTTCCTTGAGGGTCAAAGTGTATTCGTGGACGGGCAAATTATCTACATTTCCTTCTTTTTGTGCTAATGCCGTATAGCTGCAAATCAATAGGAAAATAAATGCGTAGCTTATTTTTTTCGTTGGATTAACCATTTTCCTTTTTTCAAATTTAAGTTTAAGATTCAGCATTTTGTTTTCATAATCTTGATTCATATTTATATAATTCAATATAATAGACAAAATAATTGTTTTTTTTTAAGTGATATTTTTCATAAACCCAGTTATCTTTTAAATTAATTTATACTCATTTCTAAATAACATTAAAATTAAGATAAAACACTGTAAGTCAATGGAGAATGTTAAATTCACTTTTCAATACTATCTTTTTGTTTGCTTAGCCAATCTATTAAATCCTTCTTGTTGCGTTCTGAAAGTTTAGCATCTTTATGAATTAGGGTATAGGAATAAAGCGGCATTTCATCTTTTTTAATTTGATTGATAATTGACTTTAATTTGTTTTTTTGCCTACGTTTTGAATAGGTGCCAAATTCACTGAAATTCAACTCCTTTTTACCTTCTTTTATATGATTTTCTAACAACCAGCTTGCAGGTTGAATTTTATTGTACCAAGGATAATTGGTGTTATTACTGTGACAATCATAGCAGGAAATTTTAAGTATCTGCTGAACGTTGTTTGGAACTTGAAAAGTATTATTAAAATCCGTTTGTAAAATTAGAACACTTTGGTTGCGTGTTGTGGGAATAAATTGTATTCCCACTAACACAACCATAATAAAAATCACTATTATTTTAAAAACATTCAATTAGTTAATTTGCTTTTGAATTTCACCGCAGGTAGGCATTTTACTACCCAAATAAGGGTTTTTAATGGTTTTTGTTTCACTTAACCAAATTGCACCCTTTTTGTTATTGTACATAGGGCAGTAGGTTACATACAATGTTTTGTTAGTGCCAAGCAAGGAAATTAAATCATTTAAATCGGTGCTTAAATTTTCAAAATGCTCTCTTTGGTGATCAATTGGACTATCACTAATATGTTCAGCATGTTCTTTGGCATCTTCAAGAATCTCCATATATTCTTTATATTGACTTTCGGATAATTTGTTCATATCAAAATTAGAAAATGCGGCAAGCATCATTTTTCCGCCTTCAGCAGCTTTTTTGCTATTATCTTCAGCTAAACTATTTTTTATTTGTAAATAGCGGTCAATAATTTCAGAGGTTGATGCACTTTTTTGAGTAGTAGCTTCAATATCTTTATTTTCATGCATTGTTGATTCATCCATTGATGAATGGTCATGCCCGTCATCGGTATCCATTTGCATTTCTTTTGTTTGCATTTCATTTGATTCGACTTGTTTTTTATCGTTTTTACAAGCTCCTAAAAGTAGTACTGAGAATGCTAAAACATAAATTGATTTTTTCATTTTATTTGAGTTTAATAAATTTTTTATTTTTCTAAAGAAACATTTCTTAACCTCAATGAATTTGCAATTACTGAAACAGAGCTAAAACTCATTGCCAAAGCCGCAATTATCGGAGATAATAAAATTCCAAAAAAGGGAAACAATAAACCTGCGGCAATAGGAACGCCCAATACGTTATAAACAAACGAAAAGAATAAGTTTTGTTTGATGTTTTTCATCACTTTATGACTTAAATTTTTTGCTTTTAAAATTCCTTTTAAATCGCCTTTTACCAAAGTGATTGTTGCACTTTCAATCGCCACATCGGTCCCTGTTCCCATGGCAATACCAACATTTGATTGTGCTAAAGCTGGTGCATCATTTATGCCGTCGCCGGCCATAGCCACAATTTTACCTTCGGCTTGCAATTTTTTAATAAATTCCAACTTATCTTCGGGTAAAAAACCAGCTTTAAAACGGCTTAAATGCAATTCATCGGCTACTGCTTTTGCCGTATTTTCGTTATCGCCGGTTAACATAATGACTTCTACGCCATCATTCATTAAATCTTTAATGGCTGTTGCACTGGATGGTTTTATGGCATCTGAAATGCTTACATAACCCAAAGTTTTTTTATCAACAGCGATATAAGAAACAGTTTTTCCCAATTTTTGTTCCGCTAAAATTTTAGCTTCTAAATCGTTAGGAATTGATGCTTTTATTTGCTGCATTAATTTGGCATTTCCTAAGGCTACTTTATTTGAACCAACAGTTCCAATAACGCCCATACCGGCAATGGCTTCAAAATCATTAACTTTTGTCAATGTTATTTTAGTTGCTTCGGCATAATTTACTATGGCTTGTGCCAGTGGATGTTCACTATATTGGTTTAAGGAAGCAATTTGTTGCAATAAATCGTTTGAATCACCTTCCAAAGCAAAAACTTTTTCAACAGATGGTTTTCCTTCGGTAAGTGTTCCAGTTTTATCGGTTATCAAAACAGTCACTTTATTCATGGTTTCAAGTGCTTCGGCATTTTTAATTAAAATTCCGTTTTGAGCGCCTTTACCCACACCAACCATCACCGACATTGGTGTTGCCAATCCTAAAGCACACGGACAAGCGATAATCAATACCGCAACTGCGTTTACAAATGCGTAAACGAGTGCATTTTCTTTTGGTCCGAAATTTGCCCAAATAATAAAAGTTACTATTGAAACGCCTACAACAATGGGTACAAAATATTTAGAAATGGTGTCTGCCAATCTTTGAATTGGCGCTCTGGACCGACTCGCATCGCTTACCATTTGTATAATTTGGGACAATAGTGTTTCTGAACCCACGCGAACTGCCTTCATTACAAAGGATTTTGTGCCGTTTATGGTTCCCGAACTGACTTTATCGTTAACTGTTTTATCAACAGGAATAGGTTCTCCAGAAATCATAGATTCATCTATGTTGCTGCTTCCTTCAACAATAATTCCATCAACAGGGATTTTTCCTCCCGGTTTTACACGCAATAAATCGTCTTTTTTTATGGAATGAATCGATACCATTTTATCTTTTCCGTCCACAACCAAAGTGGCTTCTGAAGGTGCCAATTTTAATAATTCTTTAATGGCGCCACTGGTTTTGCTGTGGGCTCGCGCTTCTAACAATTGTCCCAATAAAACCAAAGTTAAAATAACGGCTGTTGCTTCAAAATATAAATCGACATTTCCTGCATGATTTTTAAATTCTTCTGGAAAAATATTGGGGAATAAAAGTGCAACAATACTGAATAAAAATGCGGCTCCTGTTCCTATTCCTACCAGTGTAAACATATTTAAATTCCATGTAATTATTGATTTCCAAGCGCGCACATAAAACATCCAGCACGTATAAAAAACAATGGGAAGCGTTAATATAAATTGCAGCCAATCCCAATTTTGTTGTGACATTATATTTTCCAATGGGTTTGAAGGCAGGTGCATCGACATGGAAATGATAAAAACGGGAACTGCAAAAATGAGCGACAGCTTCATTTTGTTTAATAAGGTATTGTAGGTTTTGCTTTCAGCGCTTTCATCGCCTTCCATGGGTACTAAATCCATTCCGCAGATTGGGCATGAACCTGGTTCATCTCTAATAATTTCAGGATGCATGGGGCAAGTATATTGTGTTGCCTGATTTCCTTTTGGCTGTTCAATTAAGTCCATCCCACAAACCGGACAATCGCCGGCTTTGTCGTAAGTTTTTTCACCTTCGCAATGCATTGGGCAATAGAAAATACCGTTTCCGTCTTTTATTGGTTTAATGGCGATTGGTTTTTCTGTTTTTTCATTGGCACTGGTTCCGTCAAAATCTGTAATTGTATAATGCAACCCTGCTTTTATAAATTCCTGCTGAAGCGCTTCTGTTGAAATATGAGTTTCCATTTCAACTTCTGCTTTCCCTTCATCCAAATTAACGGTAGCTTTTAAAACTCCTTTTATATTATTTAAGGTATTTTCGGTATTGGTTCTGCAACCATCGCACGACATTCCGGTTATTCTATAGGTATGTTTCATCATGGATTGATTAACTATTTGAAGATTATTTTTATTCTATATTGCCAGGCTTTTGAAAGCAGCTATATAATTTTAAGCTAAGGTAGTGAAATTATTTAACTCGGACAAAGATATCCGAGTTAAATATAAATGTTTTATTGAAATCCCTGATTTGCTTTTGTGTTTCTATAAATTTTTAAACATTTGAATAGCACCAATTGAATTTTTTTTTATCCTGAGCGTGTTTACTGGTCGCAGCCGAAGTATAGTCGAAGGTTAAAAGTTGTATTAAAAATTTGAATTATTTTTAGTTCCGTTTAGAAATAAAACCTGCCAGCCGATTGGCAAATTAAAGTATAGCATAGCTTCGATTCCACCTGTTGGTCTGCCAGCAGGTTTTATAGCGACAAACGAGCTAATTTTATACAATATTTGAATATTTAATTGGTATAAGAAAAAGAAATGGAAATATATAATGATTATTTCGGAATCGTTTTCTGCAAACGGCATTTCTTTTTCTTAAAACCAGTATTTTTAGTTGTGCTTATTTTTTCTTTTTGAGGTCTACTTTTTTTAAGTCCATGTGGCATTTGGGACAAGAGCCAACTTCATCATAAGTTTTTTCGCCTTCACATTTCATCGGACAAGCATAAGCTACTTTATCTACTTTTTTTAAGTCCATGTTGCATTTTGGGCAAGCGCCAACTTCATCATAAGTTTTTTCGCCTTCACACTTCATCGGACAAGCATAAGCTACTTTTTCTACTTTTTTTAAGTCCATTCCACATTTTGGACACTCACCAGGTTTGTCACTTTTCACATCTGCATGCATTGGGCAGGTATAAGTGACATTTTCCATGTGTTCATGCTTCGTTTTGGCTTGTTCTTTTTCTTGAGCAAACACAGTTGATGTTGAAAATAGTCCTATAGAAAGAACTGCGATTAAAATTTTTGTTTTCATTTTATGCTGTTTTTAAATTATTACGTTATTTATATACAAAGATATATTATCCAATTATCAATAACATTTTTCAATTAAGGTTATTCAATTATTGTAGTTATTTCTCCGCATTTTAACATTTTAGCGCCAAAATAAGGGTTTTTAATTTCCTTGAACTGACTTATCCAATTTGCGCCTTTGTTTTCATCGGCCATTGGACAATGCTGAATGTAAACTGTTTGCCCATAAGGTTTGAATGAATTTGTTAAAGCTATCATGTTTTCAGATAATGGCTGAAATGCTTTTCTTACTTCTTCTATGTTTTTGAAATTGGGGAAAGGTTGAAGAATGCTTTCCAAATTATGATGGTGTTTCATCCAAATCTCATGAGATTCTCCCGAAAATAGCGCCATATCAACTTTGGAAAGTGCTTTTTTCATATTGTTTCCAGCGTTTTGTGCATCCACCATATTATCGGAAACCAGCGCATCTTTCATATTCAGGTATTCCTTATAAATTGGCCGTAAAGCATCTTTTGCTTTTTGATTTAGAATGATATTCTTTCCAGCTGTTTTAGTTGATTTTTCATCTTTGGAAGACATGCCTACTTCGCTGGCAGGCATGTCCATTCCGGGCATGGCACCGGCGTTACTGTTTCCTTCAGGGCTCATCATACTGGGTTTTCCTGCCAATTGCACAGCTGCATCTACCGTAAAAGTTCCGTTGGAAACAATTTCTTCGCCTATTTCCAATCCATCTTTTACAATATAAGCATCCCCAAGTGCGGAACCTAAAGTAATTTCTCGCATTTCAAAACCAGCGCCTACTTTTATATAAACCACTGAGCGTTTTCCTGTCCACAATACCGCTGATTTTGGAATAACGATTTCTTTGGTATCTGTTTTTCCAATATTATTTTTTACAATCCCTGAAGCAAACATTTCGGGTTTCAATTTGCCGTCTTTATTGCTTACCTCAACACGTGCAGAAGCTACTCGAGTTTGGGAATTGATTAGCGGATCAATAAAGCTTATTTTTCCTTTGAAGGTTTCACCGGGTAATGATTTGATGGTATACTCAATATCACTTCCTTCTTTAATCCAAGCGAGTTCACTTTCATATAAATCGAATAATACCCATACTTTCGAAAGATCAGAAATCTCATAAATGGGCATTCCACGCTCAACATAATCTCCCAAATCGACCAATTTTTTGGTTACAATGCCGTTTACGTCGGCGCGTATGGAGAATCGCTGAATTGGTTTTTTATTGGCGAGGATTTGATTGATCTGCGTTTGTCCAATTTTCCAATTTCGCAATTTTTCTTGCGCAGCTTCAAACAATTCCGGCTGAGTTTCCTTAATGCTTGCCGCTTGAAGCAATTCTTCTTGAGCGGTAACCAATTCTGGAGAATAAACAGTTGCCAATGCTTGTCCGCGCTTTATTTTTTCGCCGGTAAAGTTGATGAAAATTTGCTCAATCCTTCCCGGAATATGGGTAGATTGTACATAAGCATTGCGTTCATCTATTTCAACTTTCCCGTCAACCTTATTTCTTT
>JBAZGP010000133.1:0-8685 GCA_041652835.1 Lutibacter sp.
TCTTTGAAATGAGTGCGACAGGCTTCTTCGCTATTAAATTCTGCTGTAAAACTAAAAATATTCATACCTTTATTTTTTCTAAAGATAAGTAATTATTGTCAATTATTCGTCTTTGCGGATATACAATTTATATTTTATTGACTTTTTCCAAATAATGAGTTTTTTTCAAATAAAATTCATTCTAAAAAAGCATTTTTTGAGCATCATCCGGATTTGTAAATTGCCAGAAGGATTCCGCTTTAGGAGTTGTTTTTGCTTCAAAACTTGTTCTTTCAAACCCGTATGTTTCCGTAATTATTTTGTATTTCTTCAACCAGACAGCTTCGGAAAGCAGATGGTAAGCGGTATTATTTTTTATAGGTTTGGGATAGTAATTTTTATTGCCGTCTTCATAAGCAAAAAGCCACAGTTCTTTTGTAAATAACTTACCGGTTTGCCAAAGTTTAATAACGGCTTTCCCAGTTTCTTCATGTCTTAGATGCCTTGTATATTCTCCGTTGGGGCTGTGTGAAATAATGAGGTCGAAATGGATGGTGGGCAATAGCTTTAGTATTGTTTGCTCCAATTCATTTTCATTCAGAGGATTTTGATCTGGCCCATCATCTAAATTGCCCATAATACCCTTACATCCCAAAATTTGTAATGTCTTTAAGAATTTAGTAGAACGTTCCTCATCGTTTCCTCTGCAAAGACTAACAATAAACCAATTCCAAGATGGGTGGCTTAATATGATTCCGCCTGCCCATAAGGTTTCATCATCTGGGTGGGCTACGATAATGGCAACTGACTTTGAATTCTGTTTATTCATTGTTACTATTTTTAGGTATTAAAAGATTGCTTTTTTTAACCTTATATTTTAAGAACTCATGTTTGGTAAATTAATTTAAGAAACAACTCGCAATTTCAATCTCTCATTTTTCGTATTTTGATATATCAAAACAAAAAATCACACATAAAATTAGACATTTATTTTGTAATATGAATATTAACAACTAAATAAGTTTTCTTAGTGATTTTAAGGGCTTCATAATGTCATAAGCCAAATAAAATAGACTGGAGTTGTGGAGGTTGTTAATTTATAGTGTGCTTAATTATCACGACAAAAAATAGGTTTAAAATGCAAAAAGTTGCTGCAAAACTTAACAACTTAAAATTTTTTAAAACATTGTTTGGTGGAATCAACCCATCATGTTTTCGTTGAGCCTAAAGTTGCTTATTTAGTTGCTCACGACAAATAAGAAAGAAGAATCTTTAAAACAAATCAGAGAAGAAGAAAAGACCATCAAAATTGACACAGATAACCATTTAATTACTGGTGTTTTTTTCTATAACTATGCAAATGAAAACGAATTTAAAAAGGCATTGGAAACCATATTGAATATTTAAGCCAAAAATTAAAATATTTATATTTGAAATTTCCAAAGCTGAAACGCTAAAAATTGAAGTCACTATTTTTTACTTGCATCAAGAAAATAACGTAATTTTTAAAAAATTCAGCTAATTTTATTTGATAACCAACTGGAAATGCAATCGTTGAAGATGGTTTTCTTAGAGATTATATTTCAAAAGAAATGAAATTTTAAGAATACGCTATTTATTTTTGAATTTTTTTTGAATTTTCTCTCGTTCATTTATTAATTTTAGCAAATTCGTAATTAAACAAGTTATTTAGTATTGATAAATTTAGTAAGTTAGCAATCTAATTTTTTTAGACATTCATAATTTAGTTCTGTTTATGAAAGAAATAGATTTTTCGCACTCAAATAACACCATTACTATTGAATCCCCTGGAAGAATTAATATTATTGGAGAACATACTGATTATAACAATGGTTTTGTGTTGCCTACCGCAATCGATAAAAAAATAAGGTTTAAATTCAAAATAAATAACAGTTTAGCCAGTTGTAATATTTACAGCAAAAACTTAAGAATCGGCTTTACCGTCGATTTAAATAGCGTAAAAAGAAGTGAAAATCATTGGGAAAATTATATTTTAGGGGTTATTTATGAAATTCAAAAAATTAACAATAAATTAGAAGGTTTTGATTGTGTTTTGGAAAGTGATATTCCAATTGGTTCAGGAATAAGTTCTTCTGCTGCGTTGGAATGCGGTTTTGCCTTTGGGTTGAATGAATTGTTTAACTTAAAGATTTCAAAAAAAACGATTATTGAATTATCGCAACGTGCCGAGCATAATTTTGTAGGTACAAAATGCGGAATTATGGATCAATTTGCTTCTGTAATGGGCAAAAAGAATTATGTCATTCTGCTGGATTGCAAATCGCTTGACTATGAGTATGTTCCTATAAAAATTGAACCATATAAATTGTTGCTTTTAAATACAAATGTTTCGCATAGTTTGGCTTCTAGTGAATATAATACAAGAAGAAAGGAATGCGAAAAAGGTGTTGAAATTATTCGTAAAAAACATAAAAATGTCAGTTCTTTGCGAAATGTTTCTATGGAAATGTTAAGCGAATTTAGGATGGAAATGCCTTCAAAAGTAATGAACAGATGTAAATATGTTGTTGAAGAAAATAATCGGGTTTTGCAGGCTGTTGAAGCATTAAAAAGCAACCAATTAAATATCTTGGGCGATTTAATGTATAAAACTCATGAAGGTCTAAAAACTTTGTATGAAGTGAGTTGCCCTGAACTCGACTTTTTAGTCGATTTCTCAAAAGATGATAAAGAAATTATTGGTGCAAGAATGATGGGTGGTGGCTTTGGAGGTTGTACCCTTAATATCATACATTCAGCACATATTAAAAATTTTATAGCTGAGGTTTCTCAAGCTTATTCAAATAAATTCAATAAAAAATTAACTGCCTTTGAGGCGATGCCAAGTGAGGGAACAATAAAAATCAATTAACTAAATACGATATAAAATACGATGACTGCACATTTTGGATTTTGGGATTATATAATTTTTATAGCTTATGCTGTATTAATTTTAGGAGTGGGTTTATGGGTTTCCAGAGATAAAAAAGGATATCAAAAAACTGCCGAAGATTATTTTTTAGCAAGTAAATCATTGCCTTGGTGGGCCATTGGAGCTTCATTAATTGCTGCAAATATTTCAGCAGAACAGTTTATAGGAATGTCGGGTTCTGGGTTTGCTTTAGGTTTGGCAATTGCTTCTTATGAATGGATGGCGGCCATTACCTTAATTGTTGTTGGAAAATTCTTTTTGCCCATTTTTATTGAAAAAGGATTGTACACCATTCCTGAATTTGTTGAAAAGCGATTTTCTACCAACCTAAAAACCATTTTAGCCATATTTTGGATTGCACTATATGTGTTTGTGAATTTAACTTCAGTTTTATATTTAGGTTCATTGGCTTTAGAAACCATTATGGGTATTCCTATGATTTATGGCGTTATTGGATTGGCTCTATTTGCTGCAGCTTATTCTTTATACGGTGGACTTTCAGCAGTTGCTTGGACCGATGTAATTCAGGTAATATTTTTGGTTTTAGGTGGTTTAGCAACTACTTATTTGGCTTTAAATATGGTTTCCAATGGAGCCGGAATGTTTTCAGGGTTAGAAATTATTTATGAAAGAGCCCCAGAAAGATTCGCTATGATTTTGGATAAATCCAATCCGTATTATAAACATTTACCAGGTATTGGTGTAATTGTTGGCGGTATGTGGGTTGCAAATTTATATTATTGGGGATTCAATCAATATATTATTCAAAGAACCTTGGCGGCGAAATCGTTAAGAGAAGCCCAAAAAGGAATTTTATTGGCTGCCGGATTAAAATTAATAATTCCTTTAATTGTTGTGATTCCTGGTATTGCAGCTTACGTAATGGTTAATGATCCTGAGATTATGGCACGTTTAGGCGCAGCTGGATTAAAGAATTTACCAACATTAGAGCAGGCAGATAAAGCTTATCCTTGGTTGTTGCAATTTTTACCAACTGGGTTAAAGGGTGTTGCTTTTGCCGCATTAACAGCAGCAATTGTATCTTCTTTAGCTTCAATGTTGAATTCAACTTCAACCATTTTCACCATGGATATTTACAAACAGTACATCAACAAAAATTCAAGCGATAAAAGTACTGTGAATATGGGAAGAATTTCTGCGGGTGTTGCTTTGGCCATCGCTTGTGTTTTGGCGCCTTTATTGGGTGGAATAGACCAAGCTTTTCAATTTATTCAAGAATATACGGGCGTGGTAAGTCCGGGAATTTTAGCCATATTTATTTTGGGATTGTTCTGGAAAAAGACCACCAACAAAGGTGCGATTGTTGGCGCCTTAGTTTCTATTCCAATTGCCATGTATTTTAAAGTGGCTCCAAAAGGATGGTCAACCAGTGCGTTATTTGTTGATGTTCCTTTCTTAGATCAAATGGGCTATACCGCAATACTTACTATGATAGTTATTGCTATTGTAAGCTGGGTGCAAAATAATGGAAAAGATGACGAAAAAGGAATTACACTTTCAAAACAATTATTTAAAACAGGTCCTATATTTAATATTGGTGCTTTTGCAGTAATGATTATTTTAGTGGCTCTTTATTCATTTTTCTGGAAATAATAATTATAATAATACTACAATAAGTTAAAAAAGAGTTGGTAATTTCCAACTCTTTTTTTGTATATTTGATAAATACCAATTAAACATTCAAATGTTGTATTAAAAGTTTAATGGGTATAAATTAATCTTCTATTTAATGCTTCATAAAAAGAACATATCAAACTTAGTAAAAACATACAGAATGCTTTTTGAATGTTTGATGTTTTTTGAGAAATCTTTCTAATTCCCTGCCAAAATTATTTCAACTTATTGTATCATTATTTTCAGTTTAAAACTGAAATCTGTCTATATCTAAAATTATGGAAACAAATCAAAATGTATTAAGTCCTGAAAGACCTGCATCAGCACAAGGTAATTTTTATAAACCAATAACAAATCCCATTGGGCCAGGAATGAATGAACGCATCCAAAAACTTAGAAAAATAAGTTTTGAAACGGAACCTTCATTATCTATTGAAAGGGCTTTAATTCAAACACAATTTTATAAAGAAAACTTCGGAAAATATTCAATTCCGGTTTTAAGAGCACTTCATTTTTTGGAAATTTGTAAGCAGAAGACAATTTATTTGGGTGAAGGCGAATTAATTGTTGGAGAACGCGGACCAAGTCCAAAATGTGTACCCACATTTCCAGAATTAACTTGTCACAGTATTGAAGATTTTCACGTGTTAAATACACGGGAGATGCAACGTTATACCATTTCTCAACAAGATATTGATACTTATGAGGAAGAAGTGATTCCTTATTGGAATGGAAAAACAATGCGAGAACGAATTTTTAGCCATGTTTCAAAAGAATGGTCTAATTTATATGAAGCTGGCTTGTTTACAGAATTTATGGAGCAACGAGCGCCAGGGCATACCGCTTTGGATGGAAAAATTTATAAAAAGGGAATGCTCGATTTCAAAAAGGAAATTCAAGAGCAAATTAATAAACTGGATTTTTTAAATGATTCTGAAGCAACAGATAAAAAAGAACAATTAGACGGAATGTCTATTTCTTGTGATGCAGCAATTGTTTTTGCGGAAAGACATGCAACTTTGGCATTGGAACAATTGGAAAAGGAAACCAATCCTAAACGCAGGCAAGAACTTCAAAAAATAGCTGAAGTTTGCCGTTGGGTTCCTGCAAATGCACCAAGAAATTTTTATGAAGCCATTCAAATGTATTGGTTTGTTCATTTGGGAACCATTACTGAATTGAATGGTTGGGACGCTATGAATCCCGGTCATTTCGATCAGCATTTAGCTCCTTTTTATGAAAAAGAATTAGACGAAGGAACTTTAACAAGAGAAGAAGCAAAAGAACTGTTAAGTTGTTTTTGGATTAAAGTAAACAACCATCCTGCGCCTCCAAAAGTTGGAATTACCGCTAAGGAAAGCGGAACGTATAACGATTTTACAAACATCAATATCGGTGGTGTAAAAAAAGACGGCTCCAATGGCGTAAGTGAAGTATCTTATATTCTTCTGGAAATTGTGGAAGAATTGCACGTGCTTCAACCAGGAAATTCTGTTCATGTTAGTTCAAAAACTCCAGACCGATTTTTAAAAGAAGCATGTAAAGTAATTAGACAAGGACATGGATATCCTTCTATTTTTAATCCAGATATTTATATTCAAGAAATGCTGCGTCAGGGAAAATCATTGGAAGATGCGCGAGAAGGTGGTTGTAGTGGCTGTATTGAAGTTGGTGCTTTCGGGAAAGAAGCCTATATTTTAACAGGCTATTTAAATGTTCCGAAAATTATTGAAATTACCTTAAATAACGGCATCAATCCAATTACAGGAAAACAAGTAAGTATTCAAACCGGTAATCCGCGAGAATTTAAAACCTATGAGGAATTATACAATGCCTTCTTAAAACAACTAAACTATATTGTAAATCAAAAAATTTTGGCGAGTAATTATATAGATAGAATGTTTGCAAAATATAGTCCTGCAACATTTTTATCTGTGGTTATTGAAGATTGCATTACCAAAGGAAAAGATTATTACAATGGAGGACCAAGATACAACACCAATTATATTCAGTGTACGGGTTTAGGAACAGTTGCCGATAGTTTGTCCACCTTAAAAAAACATGTTTTTGAAGATAAAACTTTTTCGATGGACGCACTTTTAAATGCAATTTCAAAGGATTTTAAAGGTGAAGAAATTATGCGCCAAACCATTATTAACAATACGCCTTTCTATGGAAATGATGATGATGATGCAGATGCTATTGCTTTACAAGTTTATAATGATTTATTCAGCGCCATTGATGGACAGCCAAATACGAAAGGAGAAACATTTCATATAAATATGTTATCAACGACTTGCCATGTGTATTTTGGAAAAGTAATGGGCGCAACACCAAATGGGCGTGTAGCGTACAAATCAATTTCTGACGGAACTTCACCATCGCATGGTTGTGATACCAATGGACCTTCCGCAGTTATAAAATCGTTAACTAAAATAGATCAAATAAAATCGGGAGGAACATTGTTAAATCAGCGTTTTTTGCCAAGTTTGTTAAAACGTGATGAAGATATTGTAAAATTAGGGCAATTGGTTAGAAGCTACTTTGCCTTGGGTGGACATCATATTCAATTTAATATTGTAGATACTGCAACTTTACTTGCGGCTCAAGAAAACCCAGAAGATTATAAAGATTTATTGGTGCGTATGGCTGGTTATAGCGATTATTTTAATGATATGAATACCGATTTACAACAAGAAGTTATTGATAGAACTGAAAATGAATCATTTTAAATGAGTACGGGATTAATTTTTGATATTAAAAAATTTGCCATTAATGACGGACCTGGAATTCGTTTAACGGCATTTTTTAAGGGTTGTAATTTACAATGCCAATGGTGCCATAATCCTGAAAGCATATCGCCAAAAGTGCAAAAAATGTACAATGCTAAAAAATGTATTGGTTCTTTAAGGTGTATTGAAAATTGCCCAAATGATGCTTTAAAAATGACTCCAGATGGTATTGTTACCGATTACAATATTTGTAATTTATGTGGTAAATGCGCGGAGGTTTGTCCAACCAAAGCATTTGAAATGTTAGGTGCTGCTGTTCCAATTTCCGAATTAATGAAAAAGATTGATAATGAAGCTATTTTCTTTGATCAGTCGGGTGGAGGTGTTACATTTTCGGGAGGCGAACCATTAATGCATTCCAATTATTTATTGGAAGCATTGAAAGAATGTGGAAAAAGAATGTATCATCGAGTTGTGGATACAACAGCTTTTGCCAATCAAGAAATTGTTTTAGAAATTGCGAAACACACGGAGCTTTTTTTGATTGATTTAAAAGTGATGGATTCCAAAATGCATAAAAAATTCACAGGTGTAAACAATGAAAAAATTCTTTCAAATATTGTTGCATTGGCAAAAACAAATTGTGAACTTATTTTTAGAATTCCGCTAATTAAAGAGGTAAATACTTCAAAAGAAAATATTGAAGAAACCGCAAAATTTATAAATTCTTTGGAAGGAAACAGAACAGTTGTAAATTTATTACCCTATCATAATATTGCAGGGAACAAACATTTAAAATTAGGGAATTCAACTCATTTTAAGGTTTTTGAAGCTCCTGATAAAAATGAAATCAATGAAATAATTTCAGTTTTTAAAAATTACAATATAATTGCTACAGTTGGAGGATAAAATTTATCTAAAACTCCAATTCTTGTAATTACTTGATTTTTCTAATTCGTTTTCTATGTCATCTGGCAATTCAGGAAAAAAATCTATTCCAGTTAATTTTTCTATTTCATCAATACTTGTCACAAATTGGTACAAAGCTTTTTCTGATTTTTCATGAGGTATTAAAAAGGCAATGGCTTTAATTTCAGTATCATTATACTCTAAAATTATTTTATAGAAATATTTAGGGACTGCAACTTTTTCGCTTCCAATGGTATTTAAATTTGGCGTTAAAACCCCACCAGTTACAATATATAGTTTTTGGTATTTTTGAGCCCAATAACGCACTTTTTCTTCTAATCTATTCCATACACCACTATTAAATTCATAAGTTTGGGGCGAAACGTTTGAAGTAAAAAAGGTTTCATGATACGCTTCCACAGAAAATTTACGATCTCCAGCCGGACATAAATGTCCTTTGTTATAGCCTGAATTTTT
>JBAZGP010000134.1:0-8657 GCA_041652835.1 Lutibacter sp.
TTAAATGTCGATTTTTAGGATCTGAAATTAAATTTTCAGTAACTATATATTGCCCTTTTTATAACAAATCACTAACAAAACACATATGAAAAAAATTGCTATTCTTATCCTCTTACATTTTACAATAAATTCATTTTCACAAAATAAAACTGATTACCAATTTGGGGAAATTTCAAACGAAGAAATAAACCTTAAAAAGTATGCATTAGATACCACAGCAAATGCATTGGTCTTATTTGAATCTGGTAATTCTAATTTTGATTTTAATGACAAAAATATTATTATAAGAACAAAATATTATTATAAAATTAAATTATTCAATAAAGAAGGATTTAATCAAGCCACATTTTCAATTCCACTACAATACAATAAAAAGGACTCTGAATCCGTAAAAGATATAAATGCCGTTACTCACAATAACCTTAACAAAACCATTTTAGCTAAAGATCAGATTTTTACTGAAAACGTAAATGATAGATGGAAGGAAGTCAAGTTCACAATGCCTAATTTAAAAGAAGGCAGCATAATAGAAGTCGAATATACACTTGAATCTCCCTTTAAATTCAATTTAACTGGTTGGGAATTTCAAACCGACATCCCAAAAATGTTTAGTCAATATAAGGCTTCAATTCCAGGGAATTATGTATATAATCGTAAGTTGAGTGGTTATTTAAAATTAAAAACAAATTTATCAACAACAAAAACAAATTGCTTTCATGTGCCAGCTTACGCCGGATATGCAAATTGTGAAGAACTAACTTATGCAATGGAAAATATTCCTGCATTTGTGGAGGAAGATTACATGAATAATAAAGAAAATTTCATTTCAAAAATAAAATTTGAATTGGCTGAATTTAAATGGTTTGATGGTTCTCATGAAAAATATACAACAACATGGAAAGCTGTAGACCAAGAATTTAAAACAGATAAAAATATTGGAATTCAGCTAAAAAAAAGTAAATATTTTGAAGAATTTATACCTTTAGAAATCAAATCTAACACCAACGATTTAGAGAAAGCAAAAGCTGTATATACCTATATTCAAAATCATTTTACATGGAATAAAAAATATAGTATTTTTAATGATGTTAACGTAAAAGAAGCATTCGAAAATAAAGTTGGGAATGTGGGTGAAATTAATATTTCGCTAATCAATACCCTAAAAGCAGTTGGTTTAAATGCTGAAATGGTTTTACTTTCAACCCGAAATAATGGTTTTCCCACAAAAATCCATCCCGTAATATCCGACTTTAATTATATTATTGCAAAAGTGACTATTAATGATAAATTCTATTTACTTGATGCAACTGAAAAACTTGCTCCTTTTGGATTATTGCCGTTTAGATGTTTGAACGGTTATGGCAGAGTTATGGATTTTGAAAATGAGAGTTATTGGTTGGATATTATCCCTGAAAACGATTCAAAAACCAGACTCTATGTTGCGCTAACATTAAACCCAGATGGTTCTTTTAAAGGAAAACTTAGAAGGGTAAATGATGGTTATAATGCTCTTTTAAGAAGAGAGTTTGTTCTAAATAAAAGTAATAATGACTTAATTTTAGAGTTTGAAAATCAATTTAATACCATTGAAGTTTTAAATTATCAAATTGAAAATAGAGATGACATCGATAAACCTATTGTTGAGATTTATGAAATTTTTATTGAAAACATTGATAAAGCAAACAAGTTTTACTTAAATCCATTTTTTGGAGAATTATTAAAAAATAATCCGTTTAAACAAGAAAATAGATTATACCCTGTTGATTTTGGATATCCAAAAAATTTTATTGTGAATTTTTCGTTGGAAATACCAGATAATTATAACATTGAGTCATATCCAGAGTCAAAAAATATTGTATTGGAAAAAGGCGACGGACGATTTACACTCATAACAAAAAAATCCGAAAACCATACATTTACACTTAACAGTTCATTGGCAATTAATAAGCCTGTTTTTTATAATTTTGAATATGAACCTTTAAAAATGTTATTTAATCACGCTATTAGTTCTCAAAAAGTTCCAATTGTGCTTAAAAAGAATTAATTTCAATAAATATATTATTCTATATTATTTTGAAACAACCAGCCCAAAAAACAAATTGGAAAACAAAACTTCATAAAATTATTTATGAGGCAGATACTCCTGCCGGAAGACGGTTTGACATTGCGCTGATTATTGTTATTTTGTTCAGCATTGTACTTGTGATGCTTGAAAGTATTGAAAGTATCAATGCCAAATATCATAATTTTTTAAATATTGCAGAATGGACAATCACCATATTGTTTACACTGGAATACATTACCCGAATACTAATCATTAAAAAACCTGCCAAATACATATTCAGTTTTTATGGAATTATAGATTTATTGGCAACAATTCCTAAATATGTATCCTTAATTTTTGTTGGAACCCAAGCATTAGTGGCTTTAAGGGCGTTGCGTTTGTTAAGGGTATTTAGAATATTAAAATTAGCTCGATATTTGGGAGCTTCCAACACTTTAATTTCAGCATTAAAAGCGAGTAGAACAAAAATTGCTGTTTTTTTATTAAGCATTTTTATACTTACCATAATTTTAGGAACGATAATGTATTTAATTGAAGGTCCAAAAAATGGATTTACAAGCATTCCTTATAGTATGTATTGGGCAATTGTTACGCTAACAACTGTTGGATATGGAGATATTTCGCCTCACACGCCTCTTGGACAGTTTATCGCCAGCATTGTTATGGTTTTAGGCTACGGAATAATTGCCATACCTACAGGGATATTTACTTCTGAAATGGCCAAACAAAATATTAAAATTCATACAAATACACAATCCTGTCCACACTGTTTGGCAGATAATCATTTAGACAATGCCGAATATTGTTATCAGTGCGGCCAAAAATTAAATGATGAATAACTATTTAATTACAGTGATTGGCGCAACAGCCATTGGCAAAACAGCCTTGAGTATTCAATTGGCGCAACATTTTAAAACAGAAATTATTTCAAGTGATTCTCGTCAGTTTTATAAAGAAATGAAAATTGGTACTGCTGTTCCTTCTGCTGAAGAACTATCAACTGTTCCACATCATTTTATTCAGAATAGGTCTGTTTTTGAAGATTACAGCGTTGGGCAATTTGAAAAAGACGCCCTGAAAAAATTAGATGAATTATTTTCAAAAAACAATATCGTTATTTTGGTAGGCGGAAGCGGTTTATACATCAATGCTATTCTTGAAGGTTTTGATGATTTTCCAGAAGTTGATTCCGAAATAAGACAGAAATTAAACCAACAAATTGAAAATGGCGAGCTTGAAATCCTTCAAAATCAATTAAGAGATTTAGATATTGAATCATACAACACCATTGAAATTGAAAATCCACATCGGTTAATCAGGGCTTTGGAAATTTGCATTGGTACCGGGAAGCCTTATTCTTCCTTCAAAAATAAAAATAAAGAAAAACGCAATTTTATTCCGATAAAAATTGGGTTAACCGCCGAAAGAGAAATCATGTACAATCGCATTCATCAAAGAGTTGATTTAATGCTGGAAGATGGTTTGCTTGAAGAAGCTAAAAAACTGCATCTACATAAAGAATTGAACGCTTTACAAACAGTTGGTTATCGGGAACTTTTTGATTATTTTGATGAAAAATACAGTTTAGAATTCGCCATAGAGGAAATTAAAAAGAATACGCGACGATTTGCGAAGCGACAAGTAACCTGGAATAAAAAAGACCAAACAATTCATTGGTTTGATTTTGAGACGCCTACATCAGAAATAATTAATAAAATTGAAAACATCATTCACCTTGACTAAAGCCGAACTCAAAGGATTTTTGGATGAAAAAGTAATCCAATACAACAATTTGAAGTTTATTGAGAGTGATCCCATTCAAATTCCACATCGGTTTTCATTGAAGGAAGATATTGAGATTTCTGCATTTTTAACCGCTACTATTGCTTGGGGAAATCGGAAATCCATTATCAAAAATGGGGAAATTATGATGGATTTGTTGGGGAATTCTCCTTATGATTTTGTGGTAAATCACAAACCGCACCATTTGGATAACATAACACATTTTGTGCATAGAACTTTTAATATTGATGATTTTAAGTATTTTATAACGGCATTGCAGCATATTTATTTAAATCACGGCGGAATGGAAAATGTATTTTCAAAAAACGCAACGGTCAATTCCACACAAACGGCTATTCATGAGTTTAAAACCATTTTTTTTGAAATTCCGCACGCACAAAGAACTCAAAAACATATTTCTGATCCATTAAATGGTTCGGCTGCAAAACGAATCAATATGTTTTTAAGATGGATGGTCAGAAACGATAAAACCGGTGTCGATTTTGGAATTTGGAAAAGCCTCACTCCTGCCCAACTCTCTTGTCCACTCGATGTTCACTCAGGAAATGTAGCTCGTAAATTGGGTTTGCTAACCCGAAAACAAAATGATGCCAAAGCTTTGGCAGAATTGGATGAAAACCTAAGAAAAATGGACAAAACAGATCCTGTAAAATATGATTTTGCCTTGTTTGGATTGGGTGTTTTTGAAGGATTTTAAGTTAACATTAAAAATTTAATTTCTCCTAAATAATTATTGGCTTGACAAGGTTAAACCTTCCATTGCAGAAGCATCCTTAGGTTTATTTAATAATACTTTTTGGAACAAAATCTTGGCATCTTTTTTCTTTCCCAGTTGAAGGTTGCTCCAAGCGTACATTAATAATCCGTCATAATCAAACGGATAGAGATCAACAATTTGCTTAAAATTCCTAATTGCTTTGTCAAATTGTCCTCTATTATAGTAAATTATGCCCAAATAATACATTGCTTTAGTGTTATGAGGCGAGTTTGCTAAAATTTCATTATAAACACTTATCACTTTATCCCAATTTCCCAATGCAGACAATGGAAAAATATAACCAAATTTTGGCTCATCAGCATAAGGCATCAAAGCCATTGATTTTTGGTAAAAAGAAATTGATTCATCAAAATTTCCTGCCATATAATTCAGCCATCCCAAACGCAAATTAAATTCATACGAATTTTCCTGATAAACAGCTTTAATTTGACTTGCTGCCATCTTATAATTACCTTCTGCTTCTAAAACATAACTTTTACTAAACACATTAAGTACTGTTGAAAAATTATCTTGTGCAAAAGAAGCTTTTCCTAATAAAAAGAATAATAAACCTAAAATAATTGTTTTTCTTAAAATTTCCATGTGATTCCTCCTATTATATTTTGTTGGTTAAATTTAAATTTTTCTGAAAGTATTATCTGATTCAGATTATAATAGTAATCCTCCATCTCCATAAGAGAATAGCCAACTTTCAGAATTGCATTTTTAGTGTAAAATTGCAGTATTAATCCATATTCATTCAAAGCAGTCGCCGATTGATTGTATATAATTGATCCGTTATTGGAAACAAAATTATTCAATTCGCCTACATTTCCATAACCAGTTACTGAAAATTTAGCTGTATTTACCGATAAACCGCCGGTATAAACCATGTTGGAATTGCCATCTTCATTTTGAAATTGGATAGCGCCAAAAGGCACCAATAATGTGCTTCCCAATGGGTACAATGACATTGTGTAACCCGCTTGAAACTGATTGTATCCATTCAAGTTTGATGTAGATACATTTATGGTGTTTCGGACATAATAAGATGCTTTTGTTAAAGAACCTCCAAAAACGTAATCTGTATACGTCACAGTAGATTTAGAAGATGACGCATTTGTGTTTCTGGGTCCTTTAGCACCTAATTCGTCGGTTACATTTAAATTATCATATTTTCCATAAATAATATTGAAGTAAGCATCAAAATACCAGCGATTTCCCAACGCAACAGTCATATCTGCATAATAACGAGTTTCATTAACTTTATATGAAGTATTTGTGATTTCCCCCAATAAATTTTCTTGCCAGACTGATGAAGTGGGCATTATGGAAATTCGGTGATAAAAATTTATTCCTTTTGAAAAAGAATGATTTAAACCCAAAGAATATAATTGGTAATTTTCAGGGAAATATCGATTTTCATTATTATTTACATTGTCATTTGCCAGCAGTAATTTATCATAATCAGCATTATTTGTTGCCAATACATTTAAATCCAAAGCAGTCACAAAAGGCAAATCCAATTGAATTTTATCGGTTAACTGTTTAAACATTTTTGTATAAAATAGGTGAGATTCTAATATTAAATCACTATAACGATATGCCCAATAAAGATATTCCTGCACAACATTATCATAGGTATTAATGGCATACGCTTCTTCCAATAGTTTAACTGCACTTAACATTTTGCCTTCTTTATAATAAGCAATTCCCATTCTAACTTTAAGATAGTAAAAGTCAATTCCTTCTGCTCGGGATTTTTTCCCTATTTCCAGCAGCGATTTCCAGTCTTCGTTTAAATATAAGGCATAAGATGTACTGTCAACTTGCTTATACGACAATGGTTTTTTCTGAGCTTGGATTGTTGTAACCATCAACAAAACCAATATTATGCTAATTTGTTTTCCCATTTTAAATGAATTTTTGAATTTGTTGGCGTTTCACACCATATATTAATTTCTGTATTTTTATTGATTGTTAGCTGAGCTGAAAAAAATTTATGGTTTCTTATACCGGTAATTTGTGAGGTCATTTCTATTTTTTGAAGGTTAAATATTTGCTCTGGCTCTTTATAGGTAAGACTATATTTCCCTTTCAAAAATATACCAAAAGGCACTAAAAAGTCTTGAATTGTTAACAATGGAAAACGGTATAAATGATGTATTGGAAATCTCGTTTTTACCGATAGGTCAGGATGTTCACTCAACACAACTTTATAAAAGGAACGGTAAAAATAAAATAATGCACTTTTTTTAGAGCCAACATAATTCAAAGCTGAAAATGTTTTTCCATTATTATCATAATACAATCTCGCTCCAGTTTTTATACAATGAAGTGAAGACTGATTGTAACTGTCAATTTCATTTCGAATCAAAAAAGAAGTTTCTTTTGCGTCATCAGTTTTCAAACTCAACTCAAAATTATCACCGGGATTCCATTTAAAAGCAGCTTGCAATAAAGGAGAGGTTGGAATATTAGCTACCGCTTCATTTTCAGCTGGAATTCCCTTTTGTACAAATCCTAATTTTGTTTTATCACCCACAATATATTCCGATAAGGGCCAAAAAATGGTAAGACTGTCTATTTCTTGGGAAGATTGCATTTGAAAATGAAGATGAGGATAAGGTGAACGTCCTGAGTTACCGCATTTGCCGATAGTTTGCCCTTCAAAGACAGTCTCCCCAACCTTCACGCAAATTGATCCTTTTTTTAAATGACTTAATTTTGAATACAGATATTCCTGATGCTTTATCACCACGGTGTTTCCCCAATTTTGAATTGTATTGGCAACACCAATTTCATTATCTTCTACCGTATCTACTACGGTAACAACAGTTCCCAATGCCGATGCTACCACAGGTTTATCGAAACAAAAATAATCACTGGGCAGCAAACCTTCATTTTTATATTCCTTTCCTGAAGAACCATCTCTTATTATGAAATCCCAAGCAAAACGAAAAAAGTCCTTATGGGTATGAATGCCATCATGACCTTGATTGACAGTCCATTGTCCAATAAATGGCAATCGTATAGGAAAAATAAATGAAGCATATTTCTTTACGGGTTGGCTATCAAATAAATACGCATTTGTTTCTGGATTTTTTTGTTGAATTGTCGTTAAAATTGGCAAATGCGTTTGATTGTAGCGTATTTTAAATGCGTATAAAACCATTAGAACCACTACATTAAAAGGCAATGAAAATACCGACAAACCAAAAAAAGCAAAAAGTCTGTCAGAACCAATTGTAACCACAACCAAAATAGGAATTAACAATAAACTCCATTGCAATGATTGCCTTGAAGGAATTAAAAAATAGCCCCCAATCGCAATGGCGGACAATATAAAATTAAAACCATAGTAGGTATAATTTAATGATCCTGCGTAAATTCCCAAAAATGAATAAAACCAATAAGCTATAAAAAAACCTAAAAGCGAAAACAAAAAATTAATACGCGAATGGATTAATAAACCAATGGCAATAAGTACTCCAGCTAAAATATTAAATTGAAAAAATATAGCACCCAATGATAAAAAATAGGTGTCGAACCCTGTATCTATAAAGACACGATTGAGCCAATCCATCAAAAAAATAAGTGACCCACCCCCTATTTTAAAATACATATTTGAAGGGTAAAGCGCCTCTGCGTTTAATTCAATTCCAGAAAATGCAGGAAAAGAAAGCAGCAACAACCACATCGCAAGCACAAAAGGCAAACTTAAAAATGGCAAGGTGTATTTTGCCAATAATCCCATTAAAAAAATAGTGATAAAAAAAGCAATTGCACTCCCAATAACAATTAAAAAAATGACTTCTATTCCATGAGAAAAATAAGTGCTAATACCCAATCCAACCAATAAAGAATTAAAACTAAATAATCCTTTACGAATTGTATTTGATGAATATCCCAATAACTCGGACAATGCTAAGGCGGTAATTACGGCTATGAAACCACTTAAGCCCATCCACCAGTCAATAAAACTGACAAAAAAAAGTATAAAAGCTAAAATCCTATTTTCCGTAAAAAAAA
>JBAZGP010000135.1:0-5071 GCA_041652835.1 Lutibacter sp.
TTTAAAAATTTGAAGTTGAGTGGACAATTCCTGCACATAATCAATTAAATTAATTTTCCGATACATCGGTATGGTAAATGCCATCAATATTCCTGCAATTGTTGGGTGAATTCCAGATTTTAAGAATAACAACCAAACCACAAATCCCATAACAAAATAAAGGTATTTGGAGTAAATATGCTTGTAACTTAAAAATCCAAGTGTACCTACAATAAGTACAGCGTAGGTAATTAAATCCCATTGAATATTAGTGCTGTAAAATACAGCAATAACTAAAACTGCCCCAATATCATCAACAATCGCAAAAGCTGTTAAAAATATTTTCAATCCTAATGGCACGCGATTTCCTAATAATTTTAGAATTCCTAAAGTAAAAGCGATATCCGTTGCCATTGGAATTCCCCATCCATCTGCACCAGGTTTTCCTTGATTGAAAAATAAAAATATCAATACTGGAAATAACATACCACCAATAGCAGCAAAAATAGGAAGTGACGCTTTTCTCAAAGTAGTTAGTTCACCCGCTAAAATTTCTCGCTTTACTTCCAAGCCAATTACGAAAAAGAAGATGGCCATTAAACCATCATTAATCCATAAAATCAACGATTTTTCTAAATAAAAATTTGTGTTTGCAAATCCGATGGTAAACTTATAATACCAGAGTTGTTCATAACTGCTTCCATAGGGTGAATTTGCCCATATTAAGGCAAAAATTGAGAATGCAAAAAGAAGCAAACTTACAGTTGTTTCTAAATGAATAAAATGATTTATGGATTCACTAACTGTTTTTATTTTTTTGTTCATCATATTTGTTGCAAGATATATAATTAGAAATAAAAAAATCTTCCAATGGAAGATTTTTTTATTTTATAATTTGGCTTTAACTTAAAGTTGCGGACCAGCAGGCACCAATGCTTTTCCTTCTTTTGTATCTGTATATTTTTCAAAGTTTTTAATATACAATTTCGCTAATTTTATGGCTTTTTCTTCCCATTCTGCAACTTCGGAATAGGTATTCCGAGGATCCAAAATATCACTTACGTTAGGTAAAGTTTTAGGCGCTTTCAAATTTAAAAATGGGATTTGAACTGTTTTAGCCTTATCAATTGAACCATCAAGAATGGCGTCAATTATGGCACGGGTATCTTTTAGAGATATCCTTTTTCCAGTTCCATTCCAGCCAGTATTCACAAGATAGGCTTTAGCATTGTGCTCTTTCATTTTAGAAACCAATGTTTTTGAGTACATTGTTGGATGTAACGTTAAAAATGCTTCACCAAAGGCAGGGGAAAAAGATGGTTGTGGTTCTGTAATTCCTCTTTCAGTACCCGCTAATTTAGAGGTGAATCCACATAAAAAGTGATATTGCGCCTGAGCATCATCTAAAATGGAAACTGGAGGTAAAACACCAAAAGCATCGGCAGAAAGATAAATTATTTTACTTGCATGCCCGGCTTTCGACGGCAACACAATTTTGTTTATGTGATAAATTGGGTAGGAAACCCTTGAGTTTTCAGTAATAGAATGGTCGTAAAAATCCACTTCTCCATATTCATTTACGGCTACATTTTCCAACAAAGCATCTCTTCTAATAGCACGCCAAATATCCGGTTCATTTTTTTCGCTTAAATCAATCACTTTTGCGTAGCATCCACCTTCAAAGTTAAATACCCCGTTGTGATCCCATCCATGTTCATCATCTCCAATTAAATAACGTTTTGGATCAGCAGAAAGTGTTGTTTTTCCTGTTCCGGACAATCCGAAGAAAACAGCAACATCACCCTTTTCACCAACATTTGCAGAGCAGTGCATAGATGCAATTCCGCGAAGAGGCAAATAATAATTCATTATAGAAAATAGTCCTTTTTTCATTTCACCGCCATACCAGCTACCACCAATCAATTGAACTTTTTCTGTAAGATTAAACACCACAAAATTTTCAGAATTTAACCCTTGCTCCTTCCATTTTGGATTTACAACTTTAGAGCCATTCATAACAATAAAATCTGGTTCTCCAAAATGCTCCAATTCATACATTGAAGGCCTGATAAACATATTGGTTACAAAATGAGCCTGCCAAGCAACTTCCATCACAAAACGAACTTTTAATCGGGTGTCTGGATTTGTACCACAATAAGTATCAACTACATATAATTTATTTGAAGTGGAAAGTTGATTTAACACCAAAGATTTTAAATCATTATAAACTTCCAATGTAGTTGAAAAATTTACTTTTTCATCCCAGTAAATGGTATCTTTAGTAATATCATCTTTAACAATATACCTGTCTTTAGGAGAACGTCCTGTAAAAATTCCTGTTTTTACTGCTACCGCACCACTGTTTGTCAAAGCCCCTTTTTCAAATCCAATGCGTCGATGTGAAACTTCGGCTCGGTACAATTCTTCGAAGGTAGGATTGTAAGAAACTTCATAAGATCCCGTAATTCCCAAATTGTGTAAGTCCTGAATAATTTTAGTGTTTTTCATTTTTTCAGTTTTAATTATGTATTTATTGGTGATTTTATCTCATTTATATAACAAATTTCGTACTAACTTAAGGTTGCTTTAATGATATATATCAGTAAAAACAGACTATCTACGATAACGTTTTCAGCTTTTTAATTCATTCATAATGTGAGAATTAACTAATTTTACTTAGGCTCATTTTTAACGAAAACGTTTTCGGATTTCGTCAAAAAAAATCATTTTTTTATATTTTTCTTAAAAAAAATATTTCGCAAAAGTAGATTTATTAGTTTAGGTCGACAAACATTTCAAAAGGATTTTAAATTAATTGCCAAATCAACAATTATTCTTTCTTAAAAAAGGAAATTCCCATTTTTAACCAGCCTAAAACAAAAAATAAGCCTCCTAACGGTGTTATAAACCAAATACTTTTAGGGTTTACACCAAACGTAATTGCATAAATTGACCCTGAAAAAAACAAGATTCCAGCAAAAAACAAATAGCTGATGGTATTTTTTTCCTTCAAAATAAAGCCTGAAAATGAATTTACAAACAACAGTACAATCACATGATACATTTGATAAGTAACTCCAGTTTCAAAACTTTTTAATTCATTAACAGTTAAAGTTTCCTTGAAAACATGTGCCCCAAAAGCACCAAGCGCTATGGTAAAAGCACCCAATATTGAGGTGATTATTAAATTTTTTTTCATTGGTAATTATTTATTAAAGTTGTAAAGATAAAACTTAACGCGGTTTCATAAGTATATTTTGTATATTTAAGATAAAATTAAGAGATATGAAAAGCAATCCGGGTAATTTAGTCAATGTTTTAACAACAAGTTTATACCATGAAGTTTATATTGCCAAAACCTTGTTGTCCAGTTATGGAATTCACAGTTTTATTTTTGATGAAAATTTAATGTCCACTATTGGAACTGCCTATGTTGAAGGTTATAAACTTAAAGTGAACAGCGCCGATTTTGAAAAAGCAAAAGAAATTTTAGCCACAATTGAAGACAGTAGTATTTAAATCAATTGAATACAGTAGTATTTAATATGATAAACCTTCCTGTTTTATTATAAAATTTGTATTTTCGTATTTTGATTTAATCCATAAAATATGAGAACAAGAAATATTCTGCTTATTGGCTCAGGCCAATCATCCTCTTCATTAATTACTTATTTATTAAACAAATCAATTAGCGAAAATCTTCATATCACTGTTGCAGATGTTTCTTTGGAGCTTGCCAAAAACAAAGTCAAAAATCATAAAAACGGCACTGCACGGTCACTTAATATCTTAAATGAAACCGAAAGAAAAGAAGCCATCAAAAATGCCGATATTGTTATTTCTATGCTCCCTGCACATTTGCATATTAATGTAGCAAAAGATTGTTTGGAATTTGGAAAAAGTATGGTAACGGCGTCTTATGTTTCAGATGAAATGAAAGCACTTCACGAAAAAGCTGTAGAAAAAAACCTTATTTTTATGAATGAAATTGGTTTGGATCCCGGAGTTGACCATATGAGCGCAATGAGGGTGATAGACCGTATTCGTGAAAAAGGCGGTAAAATGCTTCTTTTTGAATCGTTTTGTGGTGGTTTGGTAGCTCCTGAATGTGATGACAATTTATGGAATTATAAGTTTACTTGGAATCCGAGAAATGTGGTTTTGGCAGGACAAGGCGGTGCCGCAAAATTTTTGCAGGAAGGAACCTACAAATATATTCCTTATCAAAAATTATTCAGACGTACAGAAATATTAAATGTAGATGGTTATGGAAAATTTGAAGGCTATGCCAACAGAGATTCCCTAAAATATAAAAGTGTTTACGGTTTAGATAATGTTCTGACTTTATATAGAGGAACCATTAGGCGTGTTGGTTTTTCCAGAGCTTGGAATATTTTTGTTCAATTGGGAATGACTGATGACAGTTACACCATTGAAAACTCAGAAAAGATGAGTTATCGGGATTTTACAAATTCCTTTTTAGCGTATAATCCATTTGATTCCGTGGAATTAAAATTACGCTATTACCTAAAAATCGACCAAGATGATATTGTTTGGGATAAATTAACCGAATTGGATATTTTTAGCTCAACAAAAATGGTTGGACTTAAAAATTCAACGCCTGCTCAAATTCTTGAAAAAATATTAAAAGATAGCTGGTCATTAAAAGAAAATGACAAAGATATGATTGTGATGCAGCATCTTTTTGGCTATGAATTAAATGGTGAAAAACATCAAGTTGAAAGTAGCATGGTTTGCATTGGAGACAATCAAACTTATACTGCAATGGCAAAAACTGTTGGATTGCCTGTTGCCATAGCCACTTTAAAAATATTAAATGGAGAAATTAAAACGCCTGGGGTTCAATTGCCAATTTTGAAAGAAGTTTACGAACCCATTTTAAAAGAATTGGAAGAAAACGGCATTGTATTTACAGAAAAAAAGACACCTTATTTAGGATATAATCCGGAACGTGTTACAGGATAAAAGCTACAATTTCAGATAAAATTCCTGAACCATCTTTTTATATTCCTCAGTATAATTGTGCCTTGACAATTCCAAGGTTAATTCATTTGAAGTTGTTTCAGTTTTT
>JBAZGP010000135.1:5081-8647 GCA_041652835.1 Lutibacter sp.
AGTTTTTGTAAATGAAAATTGAAGCAAACTTCTTTTAAACGCAGTATTTACTGCGCCTTTAACTCTTGTAATTCTATTTGGATAAAGTTTATTTTCTTCAGCTATTTTAACAAAATTTTCTTCTTCCGCAAAAGGAATTATAAACGCACAATTTCCGTTTTCTGATAACAATTTCGAAGCAGATTTCAATAACTCATTATAGGTTAAACTTTCGGAGTGGCGCGCCATAGCACGATCTTCCGAGAGTTCTTTATAGGTGGAAGTGTAAAAAGGTGGATTTGAAACAATAAAATCGTATTTATCCTCAATCTCTTCAACAAATTCTTGTAATGATGCGTGATAACAAAATAACCTGTCACCCCAATCGCTATTTTCAAAATTTTCAACTGTTTGCTCATAAGCTGCATCATTCAATTCGATAGCGTCAATGGTTTCAGCATCACTTCTTTGTGCCATCATTAAGGCAATTAAACCTGTTCCAGCACCAATGTCTAAAATAGTATCGGGATTAAAATCTAAACTTGCCCAAGCACCTAATAAAACCCCGTCAGTACCCACTTTCATGGCTGTTTTTTCCTGTTGAATGCTAAATCGTTTGAATTGAAAGGGTTTCATTGGAAGTTGGATATTCGATATTAGAAGTTAGAAGTTAGAAGTTAGATATTAGAAGTTAGATATTAGAAGTTAGATATTAGATATTAAAAGTTAAAAATTAAGTTTCAGGTTTCAGGTTTCAGGCTTTGAATTAAAGTTAGATATTAGAAGTTAGAAGTTAAATATTATAACTGTTTTTTTCTATAATCAGAAGGCGTTACGCCTTTTATCGATTTAAATTTTCGGTTAAAATTGGCCAAATTGTTAAATCCGGATTTATATGAAATTTCGGTAATATTTAAATCGTTATTTTTAGTCAGCAATTTACAGGCATTTCCAATTCTGATGTCTATTAAAAAGTTTACAAAAGTCTTGTTGGTTCGTTGCTTAAAATACCTGCAAAAGGCATTTGGCGTCATATTCGCAATATCGGCTACATTATCCAAAGTAACTTCTTTATGAAAGTTATTCATTGTAAATTGAAAAATATCACTCATTCGTTTTCCTTCATCACCATCATATTTTTTAAGATTTATCAAAGAAGATAATGTTTGTTTTTTTGCTTCTGAAATTAAAGTAAGAACGGTTAAAAAAGCGGTAAACTGCTCATATTTTGTATAGGAATTAATTTTTGTAAGTATTGAAGAAATTTTAGCTTTATTGGAAAGTACTTCAAATCCTAAAACTGCATCGTAAAAAAAAGCGTTAAAATGTTCAAATTCAGGTAAATCAAAAAAATATTCTCCATAGGAATTTTTTGAAAAGAATAAGGTCATCATTACAGCTTCTCCTTCAAAGACCGTGTCTCTTTTGAAAATATGCGGTAAATTTTCGCCGATTACAAAAATGTCATTTTTTTTAAATTCCCCCACACAATCGCCAATAACATAAGTGCCTTCGCCTTCAATAATTAAGCTTATTTGTATTTCCTTATGCTGATGCAGTTTTTCGTAAAACGATTCACCATCATAATATTGAATGTATAATGTTACATTTTCAGGTTTCGGAATTTTAAATGGCAATACCTTCATTTCAGTTAAATATAGATCAAATCTAATCTATTTTTTTAATTAAATGAGAAATGTAAGGTAAAATACTATTATTAAAAGGTAAAATAAATGAAGTGGTAAAAAAGTTTAACCGCGAAGACGCAAAGTTTTACGCAGAGGACGCAAAGGGGGAATTGATAATTCAATAATTATGCTTTTCTAAAAATCAAAAATACCAACAATCCAAAATACCTACTTACTCCTCCTCGTTAAAATAAACCTTATAAAACTTCATTTTCTTCTCTTCGTCATAGCCTTTTTCCAAATATTCATTTGAGGCATCAGGAGCGTCAATATCCAATTTTATAATAATGTTAGTATCTAATTTAATTTCAGTTTTAATCTTTTGCTTTTGTTTTTTCAACACCACTTCCGAAACCGCAAACTGATTTCTAATCAACACATCGTTTAGCGTTTCAAACTGTTTTTTATACGCATCGAACTTCGTTTTTTGATCTTCATCTTCCTCAAAAATACCTTCCTTAAAATCGTTGATATTTACCTGTTCATTTGTTTTAAAAAAGTCGACTGTTCTCGCCAAAAAGCTATTTTTTTCCTGAATTCCAAAATCCTCTTTAATAATTTCTTCAGAAAAATCCTTACACATTTCAATATAATTTTTGGTGTGTTGGTTATTATCGTCGGCAAACTTAATATTCAAAAAGTTTTTTATCCAATATTGCGCATCGTAATTATTGGTATCAACACTCAACACCACTTTGCCTTCAGCATCAGAAGTATTGACAATTAAACAGCCTTTATCCAGTTTTTTGGTGCTAATTCCTTTTTGCACATACACATCCAAACTGTTATTTTCCATATGCGTTTGAAAGAAATCCAGTTTATTTTCAATCTTAAAAATTCCCAAAGCCTGCGTCACAACATCCTTATATTCCACATCTTCAAAAAGCGCAATAATTACATCGCCCGTTTTTATTTGCGCCGAATTGGACTGCTCATATAAGTGATTCACAATATGCCTTGAAACCTCAATAAACGAGTCTTCATCAGTAAAAATCTGAGCTGAATAATTGTTAATTTCATTTAACTCAATGTTTGCATGATGGTTAAAACGAAAACTTTCCGTCACATTTCCAAAGGGTTTTAGCAAAAATGGCTTCATCAATTCATAACTTTCTTCATCAAAAGTAATGGCACTTTCCGAAAAAATATTGGTTGCACTGTTAAATTTATTTCCAACTTTATGAATAATAAATTTTGAAATTGTGGCTCTGGTTCTTTTTATCATCTGTTCATTTTTAACAAGGACAAATGTATCATTTTAATGGTAATTTTTTTGGATGATTTTAAAAACAAGCCTTATAAAAATAATATTTTGGGCGTTCCCCGCCAGCTGGCGGGTCGGGTTTTCCGCTATAATCTTTTTTTAGGTGAAAAACCTAAAAAAAGTATTTCCGCTGCAACCCCTAACGCAAATCGGATTGCGAATTTAAAATATTACAGTCCTAATTTCAATTGTTCGGGCAGCAATTTAAAAGATTTTCTGTGATAAACGGTAATGCCAAATTGCTGAATGGCGTTTCTGTGAAAAAGCGTTGGATAGCCTTTATTCTTTTTCCACTGATAGTTAGGAAATTCAATATCAAGATTTTGCATAAACGCATCGCGATGTGTTTTTGCCAAAACCGAAGCTGCGGCAATACTCATAAATTTGGCATCGCCTTTTACAATGGTAGTATGCGGAATATTTTTATAAGGTTTAAATTTATTTCCGTCCACAATAATATGTTCGGGTTCAACAGCTAACTTTTCAATGGCCAAATGCATAGCTAAAATTGATGCTTGCAAAATATTTATTTCATCAATTTTTTCTTCAAAAACATAAGAAACTCCATAAGCCAAGGCATTTTTTTCAATAAACGGACGCAAAATATCCCGCTGTTTTTCTGTCAATTGCTTTGA
>JBAZGP010000136.1:0-8596 GCA_041652835.1 Lutibacter sp.
ACGATACTTCGACTTCGCTCAGCACAAGTGAAAAAGCCCAAAAATACCGTGATTATTTTAACTGGACTGAAGCTTTAAATAAATGCCCATCTCATCGCCTGCTGGCTATTTTAAGGGCAGAAAATGAAGGTTTTATTAAGGTAAAATTGGAAATTGATGTCGAAAAAATATTGGAAAAAATGGAAAATAACATCATTCGTTCCAATAATGAATGTGGGGTACAAATTAAATTGGCCATACAAGATTCCTATAAACGGCTGTTATTTCCAGCTTTATCAAACGAAATTTTAAATATTTCCAAAGAAAAGGCCGATGACTCAGCGATTCAAGTGTTTGCTAAAAATTTAAAGCAATTGTTGTTAGGCGCTCCATTGGGTGAAAAAAATATTTTAGCCTTGGATCCCGGATTTAAATCGGGTTGTAAATTGGTTTGTTTAAATGCGCAAGGCGATTTAGTGCACAATGAAACCATATATCCACATCCGCCACAAAATGAGTCCGCTGTAGCCATAAAAAAATTGACTTCATTGGTTGAAGCTTATAAAATTGAAGCCATTGCTATTGGAAACGGAACTGCATCAAGAGAAACAGAACAATTGGTTCAAAAAATCAGATTTAACAAAGCTGTAGAAGTTTTTGTGGTCAGTGAAGCTGGAGCTTCTATTTATTCGGCTTCAAAAATTGCGCGTGATGAGTTTCCCAACTATGATATTACCGTAAGAGGCGCTGTTTCTATTGGGCGACGATTGGCCGATCCATTGGCGGAATTGGTGAAAATTGATGCAAAATCTATTGGTGTTGGACAATATCAGCACGATGTGGATCAAATTAAATTAAAAAACGCTTTGGACAACACTGTGGAAAGCTGTGTGAATACTATTGGCGTTAATATAAATACCGCAAGTGAATCTCTGCTGAGTTATGTGTCGGGAATTGGTCCAAAATTGGCCGAAAACATTGTTGCTTATAGAACCAAACAAGGCGCGTTTTCTTCGAGAGTGGAGATTAAGAAAGTGCCAAGACTTGGAGACAAAGCTTTTGAGCAAAGTGCAGGGTTTTTAAGAATAAAAAATGGAAAAAATCCGTTGGACGACTCTGCAGTTCATCCGGAAAGTTATGCCATTGCGGCTAAAATGGCTAAGAATAATGGACTTCCTATTACGGAGTTGATTGGAAATAAAGAAGTTTTAAACGGCATCATTTTAGGAAATTTCGTTAGTGACACTATAGGATTGCCTACATTAAAAGATATTGTTAAAGAATTGGAAAAACCAGGATTAGATCCACGATCAACAGCGAAAGCTTTTGCTTTTAATCCGGATATTCGCTCCATTAACGACTTAAGAGAAGGACAATTGCTTCCTGGAATTGTTAATAACATTACCAATTTTGGATGTTTTGTAGATATAGGGATCAAAGAAAGTGGTTTGGTGCACGTTTCCAATTTGTCTGATACCTATGTGAGCGATGTTAATTCAATGGTAAGTTTACAACAACATGTGATTGTAAAAGTGCTTGAAGTTGATGTGGCCAGAAAACGGATACAACTTTCTTTGAATTATTAATTATGAATTAGGCAGTAGGTACCCGATTAAACAGTTTCAGGTTTCAGGTTTCAAGTTCACCAATAACGGAACAATTAAATAAGGGTTGCTGAGCGTGGTTATTGAGCGTGGTTACTGAGCGTAGTCGAAGTAGAGCCGAAGTAAAACTCTAGCCTAATACCAACGTTTTTTATTTTTCTTGGAAGCTTCTGATTTTCGCCCTTTTTTAATATTGCTTCCTTTTTTAAAATATACTTCTGGCGCAGCATTTGGATCTAAGGGATAAGGATGGTCTTCTACCACAGGAATTGAGGTATTGATTAATTTTTGAATGCTTTGAATATATATTTTTTCGTCTGCAGCACAAAATGAATAAGAAGTTCCCAAATTACCTGCTCTTCCGGTTCTTCCAATACGGTGAATATAGGTTTCAGGAATATTTGGAATGTCAAAATTAATAACCGCATCTAAATGGTTAATGTCAATGCCACGAGAAGCCACATCTGTGGCAATTAAAATAGAAATATCTTTATTTTTGAATCTGTTTAAGGCATCTTCCCTATCATTTTGTGTTTTGTCTCCATGAATACTGTCTACTTTAAATCCATTTTTACGTAGCATTTTCTCTAATTTACCCACGCCAAATTTGGTGCGCCTAAAAATAAGAATGTCGCCTTTTATGGTGTTTCTTAATAAATGTAAACACAATTCCATTTTTTTGGTTTTAGGAACGTAATACAGCCATTCATTGATGCCTTCAGCAGTAGATTGCGTAGGAGTGACATCAATTTTTTCAGGTTCATTTAAAATGGTATTTGCCAATTCAACCACTTTTTGCGGCATTGTTGCAGAAAACAAAGCTATTTGTTTGCTTTTGGGACACAAGCGCTCAATTTTTTTAACATCGTCAATAAAACCCATATCCAGCATTAAATCGGCTTCATCCAAAACCAAGGTTTCAATAAAAGACAAATTCACAAGCTCTTGTTTGTGCAGATCCAATAACCTGCCCGGCGTGGCAATTAATACATCAACACCTTTTTTTAGCATCACTATTTGCGGGTCAATGGCGGTTCCTCCAAAAATAACTGCAGTTGTTAAACTGGTGTATTTGCTGTAACTTTTAAAACTTTCTTCAATTTGAATTGCCAATTCACGGGTTGGACTTACCACCAGCGCCCGAATTTTTTTTCCTTTTTTTGAAGCGTCTTGCTTGTCAAATAACAATTGTAAAATAGGCAAGGCAAAAGCTGCTGTTTTTCCAGTTCCAGTTTGGGCTGAGGCAATCACATCCTTTTTTGCCAATAGCAATGGAATCGTTTGTAGCTGAACCGGAGTTGGGATTTCATATCCCTTTTCTGCTATTGCTCTTAAAATTGGTTTATTTAGCTGTAAGTCTTTGAATTGCATGCGTTTTGTTTAAAAAAAGATTTTGGCAAAGATACAGCAAAATCCTCCTAACCGCTAAAAGGGAATTTAAATATTAAAAGTAAAAAGTTTTAGGTTTCAATCTTCAAGTTTCAAAGGCTACTAAGCAAAGCTAAAGTGATACAATTCAATAAAAGCCAATACTTAAAATCAAAATACCAATAATCTAAAATACTAAATTAACCAACAATCCAAAATACCAAAAAGTTTAAACGCAAAGTCGCAAAAGATTTACGCAAAGAACGCTAAGTGTTACGGCATTGTACTAGAACAGATTGCTTCATTTCACTACGTTTCATTCGCAAAGACGTGGTAAAAAAAAGATAACATCTAAATTATCCAAAAATCCAAAATACCAATAACCAAATAGTTCGTTACTTACTAATTTCCTCTTTATTTGGCAATGCCGCAAATCCCATATTGTAGAGCGTAAATCCAAAAATATCGGCATATTGTTCAATGGTTTTTGAAACTGGCGTTCCGGCACCATGACCAGCATTTGTTTCAATACGAATTAATACTGGATTATTTCCTGTTTGTTTTTCTTGCAATTCAGCAGCAAATTTAAAGGAATGTGCAGGCACAACTCTATCGTCGTGATCGCCTGTTGTAATTAATGTTGCCGGATATTCCACTCCGGATTTTACATTATGAACCGGTGAATATCCTTTTAAATAGTCGAACATTTCTTTTGAATCTTCCGAAGTGCCATAATCGTAAGCCCAACCAGCACCTGCAGTAAATGTATGATAGCGCAACATATCCATAACGCCAACACCTGGCAAAGCTACTTTCATTAAATCAGGGCGTTGTGTCATTACAGCGCCCACCAATAAACCTCCGTTTGAACGTCCGTTAATAGCCAAATAATTAGAAGAAGTATAGTTATTTTTAATCAAATATTCTGCGGCTGCTATAAAATCGTCAAATACATTTTGTTTTTGCATTTTTGTTCCTGCATTGTGCCAAACTTCTCCATATTCACCGCCGCCCCTAATGTTAGGAACTGCATAAATTCCGCCTTGTTCCATCCAAACTGCATTTGGAATGCTGAAACTTGGTGTTATGCTGATGTTAAATCCACCATAACCGTATAAAATAGTTGGGTTTTTACCGTTTAATACGGTTCCTTTTTTATAGGAAATAATCATCGGAATTTTTGTCCCGTCTTTTGAATTGTAAAAAACCTGATTGGTTTCATAATTATCAGGATTAAAATCAATTGCTGGTTTATTATACAATTTTGAAACCCCCGTTGAAGGAATGAACGAATAAACAGAACCCGGATTGATATAATTTGAAAAAGAATAATACACAATATCCGCCTCTTTTTTACCACTAAATCCGCTTGTAGTTCCAAGTCCGGGCAATTCAATTTCACGAATTAATTTTCCGTTGTAGTCATATTGTTTTACCTGTGAAACTGCATCAACCATATAAGTTGCAAATATAAACCCACCTGCGGTTGAAGTCGATAACACATTTTCGGTTTCGGGAATAACATCTACCCAATTTTCAGATACTGGATTTTTAGCATTCACTTTAACTACGCGCTTGTTTGGCGCATTTAAATTGGTAACAAGCAACAAAGTATCGCCTTGGTTACCTAATACAGTTGTTTCGGAATCAAAATTATTTACAGCAGTAACAATTGGGCTATTTTTTATTGATAAGTCTTTTATATACAACTCATTCCCGGAAGTTGAAATTGAAGCTCTAATTTCTAAATATTTACCATCTTCGGTTACAGTTCCACTAATATAACGGCGTTTTACTTTGTCGCCAAAAACAACGGGGTCATTTTTTTGTGAAGTTCCTAATTTGTGATAAAATAATCGGTGTTCGTCAGTTTTTGCAGAAAGTTCGCTTCCTTTAGGTTTTTCATAACTGGAATAATAAAATCCTTCATTGGTATCCCAAGAAATGCCGCTAAATTTTACATCGAAAAGGGTATCTTCTTTAATTTCTTTGGAAATGGCATCCATCACAATAATTTTTCGCCAATCCGATCCTCCTTCAGAAATGGAATAAGCAACTAGGCTTCCGTCTTTTGAAAATGAAAGTTCTCCCAATGAAGTTGTTCCATCTTTTGAAAAGGTATTTGGGTCTAAAAAGACTTCCGGACTTTCATTGTCGTCTTTTTGACGATACAACACATATTGATTTTGCAATCCATTGTTTTTATAAAAATACTGAAAATTGCCTTCTTTAAATGGAGCGCCAATTTTTTCGTAATTCCACAATTTTTCCAAGCGATTTTTTAAGGCTTCCCGATATGGAATTTTAGCCAAATAATCAAAAGTTACTTTATTTTCAGCTTTAACCCAATTGGCAGTTTCTTCAGACCTGTCATCTTCCAACCAGCGGTATGGATCTTTAACTTCGGTGCCGAAATAATTGGTTACGGTATCAACTTTTTTTGTAGTTGGATAATTCAATGTTGTAACGTTTTTTTGAGACTCAGAATTTTTGCAGGAAATAGTAAAAATTCCAATCAGAGTTAATATAAAAATAGGCTTCATTTTGGTTGAGTTTTTAACAAATATAGAAAAAAAGGCATATTTAATTGAATACATCTTCTTAATTTGTGCTTTATTGGTTAAAATAAAGTTTTAAATTTATTCCAATTGGTGTACATTAAAACTACGGTTAAAATTGCGACTACGGCTCCAGCAGCAATGGTGGTAGGAGAAAGCATGATGTGAAATAACATAATATTTACCGACATAATTGCAGCAAAAATCAATGCGAATCCAATCCATTTATTAAATATCAGCAAAGTACCCGCAATTATTTCTGTAATCGCAATTAAAGGAAACATGTAATCGGTTTTTGCCAATGCACCCATAAAATCAGCTGGTGGACCTTCCATTGTAGACGTCGGCATAAAATGAATGAATTTATTGGCACCAAATACCAATAAAATCAGTCCTAATAGAAGGCGTAAAACCATTGTTAATTTTGAGTTCATAATTTAAATTTTTTAGTTAATTTTATTTAAGTGGCTATAAATAAGTTGTTAAAGTATAAAATTAATTACGTAGGTAACAAAAGTTACTTCAAATATATAAGTTTTTATGTCACTTTGCAGTCAAATAATTTGGCATAAAATTTGCCGTTTTAATACTATTAAAATATAAAAAAATGACAGAATTTTTAACAAAAGAAACTTTCTTAGAAAAAGTTTTTAATTTCGAAAAAAATAAAGAATGGAAATTTGAAGGCGAATTGCCTTGCATTATTGACTTTTATGCAGATTGGTGCGGACCGTGCAAAATGGTAGCACCGATTTTAGAAGAATTAAGTGAAGAATACAAAGGAAAATTAAACATTTATAAAGTGGATACGGAAGTTGAACAGGAGTTGGCTGCTGCATTTGGCATCAGAAGTATTCCCTCAATGTTGTTTGTTCCAAAAGACTCAGAACCGCAAATGGCTCAGGGTGCAATGCCAAAACATGATTTGGAAAGAGTTATTGGAGATGTTTTAAAAGTTTCAAAATAAATTCCGGTAAACCCCAGAAAAAAGTCGCAAATTTTGCGACTTTTTTTTGTTTAATCGTGTAATTGTTTTACTTCGGCTGCGCTCAGTAACCGTTGTTTAATTGTTTAACTGTTTATTCCGTTATTATGAAACCCGAAACTTGAAACTGTTTTAATCGTTTATTTGGTAGCGAGATTATAAAATATCTTGTGTTTTTATCGATTTGATAATTAAAAAATAATTCATAATTCGTAATTTCGTAATTCATAATTCGTAATTCATAACTGCCTACTGCCAAATTTTCGAATTGTTGAAGCATTTTTCTCTATTCTGTTTTTTTTACTAATTTTAAAATTACCTTTACTATTGGGAATGCAGTTGTATTTTACATAATTGGTAACCAATAAATTACTTAAAAAAACAAAATTTCATCTAAAAAAACATAAACGGATTATGAAAAAAGCATTTAAAATAATTGGAATCATTTTATTGATTTTTGTTGCTGCCCTTATAGCTACACCCTTTATTTTTAAAGGAAAAATCAAAGAATTGGTACTGGAATCAATCAATAAAAATGTTGATGCTGCAGTCGCTTTTAACGATGTTGATTTAAGTCTATTCAAAAATTTTCCTAAAGCAACCATTATTATTGACAGTTTAAGCATTATTAACAAGGCTCCATTTGAAAATGATACTTTATTTTATTCCGACGTTTTTACCCTAAAAATGAGCATAAAAGAACTTTTTAAAGGAAAAGGTGAACCTATGGGCATTGATGCTTTCAGTATAGAAAATGCCAAAGTGAATATCATTTTTAATTTGGATGGTTTGGCAAATTATGACATTGCCTTAAAAGACAAACAAGAAAGCGATTCTGTTGAAAATAACGAATTTGCACTCAATTTTCAGAATTATGTTATTAAAAACCTTCGCTTTACCTATTTTGACGAAAGCTCTAAAATGAGTGTAATTTTAGACAGCATTAATCACGAAGGTAGTGGCGATTTTAAGAATAAAATTCTGGATTTAGACACCAAATCCACTGCTAAAATGACTGTTTCTATGGATAAGGTAAATTATTTAAAAAATGTTGCTTTGTCACTTGATGCTGTTTTAGGACTGGATTTAGAAAATTCTAAATATACCTTTAAAGAAAATGAAGCTTTGGTGAATCAGCTTCCAATTGCCTTTGACGGGTTTATTCATTTAACAGATGCCGGACAAGTTTACGATTTGAAATTTAAAACACCAACTTCCTCTTTTAAAAACTTTTTAGGTTTGGTTCCTGAAGCGTATTCCGGAAAATTGGATGGCGTAAAAACTTCTGGAGATTTTATGGTAAATGGAGTTGTAAAAGGCACTTATAATGAGGTAACAATACCTGCATTTGATATCGAAATTGCTTCTAACAACGCTTCATTTCAATACCCTGATTTGCCAAAATCGGTAAAAAATATTGTGATAGATTCCCGTATTGTAAACAAAACAGGAATATTTAACGACACCTATGTAAACCTAAATAAATTGTCTTTTACCATTGATCAAGACGTGTTTAATGCCAAAGCAACCATTCAAAATATTGCAGTAAATCCGTTGATAAATGCCGAGATTAATGGAATTGTCAATTTGGCAAATGTGGCCAAAGCGTATCCTGTAAAATTGGAAAAACCCTTAACGGGAATTTTAAAAGCTGATGTGGTAACCCGTTTCGACATGAAATCGGTGGAAGCAAGTCAATATCAAAATATTCAAAATACTGGAACTATTACGGTAACAGATTTTAATTATGAAAGCGATGAAATGGTAAAACCATTTAAAATTAAACAAGCTGCTATTACCTTCAATCCAAAAGATATTCGTTTGAATAATCTTGAGGGAGAAACTGGAAATTCGGATTTCCATATCACTGGTAGTTTGGATAACTTTTATGGGTTTATTTTTAAAAATCAAGTGTTGAAGGGAAATTTCAATATGACTTCCCAACAATTTGAAGTTGCCGATTTTATGGAGTCTAGAACCGAAACCTCTTCTTCAAAAACAAATGAAGAAGCGCTCAAAATTCCTGCATTTTTAGATGTTACCATCAACGCCAAAGCAACAACGGTAGTGTATGACAATTTGAATTTAAAAGAAGTTTCTGG
>JBAZGP010000137.1:0-8595 GCA_041652835.1 Lutibacter sp.
TTTGTCCAGTTGTGAAAGTTATTACCATCTAATCTGATAATAACAGGTAGTGTAGGTATCATAACTTCATTTGAGAAGTTTTTTTCTAACCATTTACACCAATCGCCTAATGTTTCAAAATCCATATTTCTGTTTTTAAATTGTTAATCAATTTTGTGAACCAACCAAGAAAAAACGGCAGGTAACACGTGCTATAAATTTGTACTAAATTTGAACATTTCTGCAAGGCAAACCTGCTCATAGCACCATCCGTTAGCGTTCATACTAAGACCGTGCGTAATTTGCAAACTCTGTACCTCTATCGCAAAAAGATTTTACCATTGAGCAAACTAAGCCAAACGACATTCCAGAGTGTCCCTGCTCTTCAATAATTCCTTTTGCAACTTCCAATTCGCAACCAGCGTTCAACTCTTTGACAATATCCAAAGTTGCTTTAAGTTCCATTCCTCTGTATAAATCACCCAATCTTATTGGAACGCATTTTTCCCAAGTTTCGTGGTATTTTTCGGCAAGTATCGCTTTGCCTTTTTCAATCCATTCTTTTATAAGTTCGGGAATAGCTTCTTTGTGTTTTCTTTTGCTCCCCTCATATGCTAAATGTTCTTTTTCTCGTTCTGCATCAAACTCAGATTTTGTACTACCAGTTACTTTTTTGAAAGCCGAATCTAAGTCGTCAATATCGGAGTATAACTTTTTGCCGTTAAACTCTCCGTAAACTAATTCACCACGTTCTTTAAATCGTGCCAAATCTTTCATTGCTCTTTCAATACTATCACCAGCACCAAACTCGATTTTTCTATAATTCTTTTCCATTGTTTTGATATTTAATTGTTTAAAATTCGATTTAAAAAGTACGAAACGCTAACACGTGGTATAAAACAGTTGGGTATTAGTGGTTTATCAAACTTAGTAGCTCGTAGCAAGTGTTTTGTAACTTGATAGGGTTGTACTTCGCATTCCCAACCGCTTTCATACCACCACCGTTAGCAAACAGCTTATTTGTCCCATCTTTTCTTGTATCTTTCGATAAAATCTTTTGGATATTGTGAAACCCATCCACATTTCGGGCATCGAAATTGATTTAATTCTGGAATCCATTTAGTTCGTGGCATATCACAACCTTTCTTTTTTTGTTCTTCCCATGAATTACCACAATACCCACTATAACCTGCTTCATTCATTAAATTCGTTCTGACAATATTTCTAAGACCATCGCTATCTAATTCAATAATTTTATCCATTTTTTATTTTTTAAAAGTTAATAACTAAAGCCGATTTGCTAACACGCAATTAATAATTTTAAAAATCGCAACTAAAATCCCCATTTGGTTGAAGAAATTCGCTGCGAATGATCCCATCATTATTAATATGGACAATTATTTTGTTGTAAAGTAACATAGCTCCATTGTTTGAATAAAAAAGTAATTTTTCACTATCTTTAACATAGTCGGAAGCTTGTTTTAATGTCCCCTCAAAGGTTTCCCAATGACCATTACCCCATAGTATTATTATACTGTTTTTTCCTTTCATAAATAAGTTTTTTTATCAATATAAATTGCTTGAGTGAATTGATTTGCCATTGCTTCAGCTATACCTTTATGAAATCTTGAACGGTTTTGTTTTCTTTTTTCTTTGCCTCCATTACCCATATAATCAACGCAAGTTTTTTTTAAACCTGATTTGTAGTATAATGAAATTGGTTCAACTACATTGGTATATTCAAGTTTTGGTAAATTTTTCAACCATAAACAAGTACGTTTATTATAAGCATCACCAAATTGCCAGGGGTGAATTATTTGATCATACTTTTTCCATGTAATTACATAGCTAAGTGGATTTTCTAAGCATATATATTCAATATTAGAATTATACAATTTTTTAAAAAAATCTACTCCCTGTTGTCTCTTTTCAAATCTTCCCGGTTCATTCCAATGTCTAGTAGCAACATAAGAAGTATATGTACATGGTGGAAAACCTACCATCAAATCGAAATGTTTAGAATTTATTATATCGAAAACATTACCAGTATAATGTTTTCCTAGAGCTTCATCAAATAATGTTAATTCACGGGGGAGCAAATCACAACTAGTTACATTATGTCCTAATTTTGCAAATGCATTCGCAACTATACCCGAAAATTCACAAGCTATAAGAACTTCTAATGTTTTCATTTCAAAAGTTTTATACATGTTTCCAAATCATATCCAAAATGCTGTGCAAAGTCGTTAATAGTAACGTCTTTTCTAACTTTGCCGTTTTTTTTCTTACCCGAAGCGGTTCTCAATTGTGCCATTTTGTGCCTTGCTGTGCTATCAGAGCAACGGGATATTTTCATTATGTCTTTATATGTTATTCTCATTTTCTTGTATTTTTATTAATTGTTTTTGTCTTAAACTTTCTATTGCTTCTCTAATCCAAACTATATCTTCTTTTTTAACCATTGTATAGTCTGAATTAATTAATATTGGCTCTCCTTCATCTATCAATTGCTTTACATAAGGAATTTGATCTTGATAAAGAATTTTCCAAATATTCGGCTTAAGTCCTTTAAAATAAGCCCTTGACTGTCTTAATCTTTCAAAATTCAGCATTTTTTCGTGTTTTTTGAAAAAAATTTCTCAACTGCAAAATTTGGGTTACATCGGTTACATCGGTTACAAAGCTTCTTAACTATCTTATTATTAATTATATATAAAATAAAAAAGATGTAACCTAAATGTAACCCAGTGTAACCCAAAGTAACCGAATGTAACCGAATGTAACCTAAAATCCGTTTTTGGGTTACACTGTAAAGCTCTCTATTATAATATATTACAAGGTTTGTAACCGAAGTAACCGAAAAAAGGGGTAAAAATAATTTTTTCATAAAAATGTGTTAAAATGGTAGTTTTTCGGATTCATAAACAGAAATTGAACTCAATTCCTCGGGAGATAAATAGTCTTTTGCGAAAAAAACCCACGGTTTTCCAATTTGCTTTTCAAATTCTATTTTGCAATTGTCTTCTTCACCTATTCCTGGATCTATTTTCCAAACAGGAATTTTGAAACGTTTGGTTTTTGGCTCTCCATTCTCTAAATAAGGTTCGTATTTGATGAAGTTTTTGTACTGTTTGATGGTATTTTCAAGGTAATAATACTCAAACTTAGATTTACAAATTTTCTCGTGTATATATTTCATGGTTAGCATCATGCAAACCTTTTCATTGTAGCGTTCAAATGCTCCAAACTCTAAAAAAGTATTTCGAATGTATGTGCGAATTTCCTTGATAATAGAGGGTAGATTGTGATTAACCAAACGTTTGAAAGCCTCTGTAATGAGTTCAGCTTCGGGAAACCACATACGGGAAACGGCTACAGGATAACTCATTTTACGATTGTTCAAGAAATTGAGAAACTGCGGAATTTCATCATATAGCTTTTTTTGGAAGAAAGGATCTTCCTTTTTAAGAACTGGTATTTTGTGGACCCAATAGCGGATATCGTTCTCCGATGCAATGATGAAGTTTTCTTCGTTGTTTGATGCTAGTATGAATTTTCCAATAAATTCGACCTCCCCGGCATCTTTACCCTTTCGGTTCATAGAAATCTTGTTTGCCGTTGCCAGTTGCTTGATCCGTTCTACAATTGCCTTTTTGTCCAAGAAAGATTCTTCACAAGCCAATATTAATTTTGTGGCCCAGTGGAAATTGAAATCCCCTGCAAAATCGTTGTTACTCAACAAAGCTGCGTTTTCTCCAAATATTGCCTTTAGCCAATTAATGAAGGTTGATTTACCCGTTTTGTTTTCCTTGGAAACAAGGCACAGGATAGGCAAAACTTGTGTAGGGCGTTGGAATAGTAGTTGAATGTAATCCAAGCCCATTTCCCACTGCTCACCGAAAATGTGTTTAACGAAATAAATACTGAGTTCGCAATCTCCTTCATCGGGTTTAATTGGAAGTTCGAAATACACATTGAAACAGTTATGCAGCACTTGTTGAAAATTGATGTGGTCGGCAACGTTGCAGAATGATTTGTATTTCGGGATCCACTCAAATATTTCTTTACCAAAATCATCTTTAATCGTTCCTTTCATTCGTTGGTCGAAACGCTTCATTAAATTTTGGTTTCGGTCGGGTACCCACACAAATTCATAGTAGTTGTCTCCAACCCTAAAATAATTGTCGGCTTCTAAAGGCTTTATTTCCTTAATTTCGTATTGCTTTTGGTCACCTTTGAGCCTTAATATGCGTTGGTAGATAGTGCCATGATAATTGAATTCTTTATCTCCAATAATGTGGGCGTGTTTTGCATGGAAAGTTTCTTTGCTTTCGAGTGCAAAATGAGTAAACAGCTTTTTTTCTTTGCTTGAGATATTGAATTTGGTGAAAAAATCAGGCACACCCGTGAGTTGCATGCATTCGGTAACAATCTTTTCGGTATCATCGGGCTGCAGCACAAATAAATCATCAAGCCCTTTTGGCATGGTTTCAATCTCGGAGGTGTTTATGTGACTGAAATAAACATCTACATCGGTATCTTTAAGCAAGTCTCGTATAGACTTACAAGAATTGATGAACCCATAAGGACGTTTGGTTAAATCCTGTTTGTTGTCGAATGCTTTACGGGAAATGTCCAAGCAATCACCATCATAGAGAACTATAATGTTTTTCACTTTGCAGACTTCAATTATCCGCAAAACGTCCACATACATTTTTTCCGTGTCCTTTTGCTTGTAGTGGGTAATGGAACTAAGCCCAACAACGGGAATTCCATGTTTGCAGCCTTTGAAAGCTTTAAAATAACCTTCGGTAAGGACCAGGGTTTTAATGTGCGTTTTTTTCTTGAAAGCCTCTACCAATAGCGGTGAAAAAAACGGGTATGTACCAATACCGCTAGGTATGTCGTATTTCTGCTCGGATTCGTTGCCGTTATTATCCTTTTTTATTTTCGGATTCTTGAGGCGTGTAATGTAAAAATGCTTATCCCGGTTGTTGTTTACATTCCTTTCGAGAAGGTTAGCGTTTTTATTGTCGTATTGAATCAGTTTGCCATCTATGGAATAGACAAGTATTTTAATATTACCTTCTTTGTCCTCAGAGAAAATAGGCATTGTAGCGGATTTCTCCAAGCCCGTTTCATCTTCTGTCCAAGAAAGTTTTATTTTGTTTTCCTTGTCGGTGATTCCCAGCTGTTTTTTTATTCGGTTGTCGAAGTATTCACCCATAATTTTTTAATTATTCACATAGATTATAATAACTTGAACATGAAATAGGTATATCATTCTTAAATATATCGGGAGTCCTATTTTTATTTTCTAAATATAACTTAACGTCATATCCTGTAGTAAAACTTTTACCAGTCCTAATACATATCCCAGTTTGGAATTTTTTTGGTACAAAATCAATTTTAAAAAATGAAGATCCTATTCTATTTTCGTGTTCAATGATTTCATTAAATCGCTCAGGGTAGCGATTAATTATTTCAAAAACTTCTTTGTGTCCACTCATAATACATGGGAAACAGCCAACTCTTTTGAATCCTTGCTTGTAAAGTGGATTTGGTTTTTGACCTTTATGAATAATATATTCAATAACTTGCTGTCCAGTCCAATCAAAAACAGGTCTAAATATATCATCTGAATATTTTTTACACCATTCAATTACTTCTTTTTTCCTATAAGTGTGTTTTTTCCCTTTGTCATTGTAGGGCTGAAAATAATATTTAAAAAAACTACACTCTTTTTTCATTTGTGAACGGTTAAAACTTTCTTGGCTTCTTATGCCTTGAACAATGATTAAATGTTCATCTTGATCTAATACATAATCAATAAAAGGTATTGATTTTAATTCAGAAGTACAAAACCTCGCTTGTGAGCTTGGAAAACGTTTTTTCTTTTCTGCCATATCAATCATTCCATCATATATTTTACTCCTTACTGTTGTATGTTTTATACCTAAATCAGTAACGGTATTAATAATATGTTCATAAGTAATAGGGTGCTCCCATCCAGTATCACAGAAAACACTTTCAACATTTTTTCTACCAAATTTATCTATAGCCCATAAAAGTGATGCCTGAGAATCTTTGCCACCTGAGTATGCTACTAATACTTTCATAATATCAATATTTTAATTGTGTCCAGTGAATTATTTTTAATTGTTGTGGTTTGTTGAAGAATTCAAAGAAGTGGTTAACGTCTGTGAATCCATCGTTTTGGGCAATGGTTAATAGCTCATCGGGAGCGTTTATGTGCCTCCCGTCTATGAAAAGAGCAATACTACCATTTGCATCACAAGCATCATCGGAATATGGCCAGTGTTCTTTCATAGCCTCGACAGCCCATTCATATTCCTTATATAATGCATCATTCCAAGCAAAACCAACCCATATTTTTTCTATAAAGTGCGTTTTTTCCCCGTTTGGGAAATGTCGCATGAAGTGGAGTATCATAGGGCTAATAATTAATATCGTCAAATACAACAGGACAAATAGTTTTTAATTCATCCAAAAGCGGACACATTAACTCTCTCATTTGTGGATGTGCAGCACTCGAAGTTCTTTGTTTGAAAATTGTTCTCCATTCCCTCAAATTAGCTGTAACAACTATTTCGGTTTTTAATGAATTTGGTAAAACAGAACGTGCTTCTTGTGGCTTCCAACCTTGTTTTATTAGAAAATTATAATTATTTTGACAATTATTCATTGTTTGATACCAATGCAAAGTACAAGTATGAATTTGACTAAAGTTTCTTTCATTCATTTTTTGTACAAGCTCAATTTGTTCATCAGTTATCCAAAGAGGTTGAATAAAAGTAATTTGGTTATCAAACTTATCTTTTGAATAGTTGCAATACCTTGTACTTTCTTGAGAAAAACTAGCAATTCTATGTCTTACAATTTCGTGAGAAACGCCTCTGTCGCAGACAAACAAAATACTTATTTTTTCATGTTCTAAAACGCTTTCATGTCCTTTGTCTAAAAGCATCTTAATAAAACTATGAGAACTCTCCTCAGTAATTTTATCTTCGCTTTTATAGCAAGTTCGACCAGCACGTTCAATGCTTTTCAACATATCAATTCCATCTATTTTAGATAGTATTTCAAAACTTGGTTTAATAATTTTCATATTTCTAGTTTTTTTGATTGTTTACTTCATAAATCAATGTATCGGCTTTAATACAGCTTCCGAGAAGCTTGTTTAAGTTTACTGTTTGGAGGTATTGGAAAAAAGCTTCAGTTTCTTTTTCTAGGAATTGAGAAATGTTTTTTACTTGGAAATCGAGGCGTTTGGGTTTATATGCAACATCAAAAAAAGGTGTGCCATATTCAACATTTGAGGCAAAGATTATAGGTAAAGAAACTGCATGTATTACTGATTGTCTTTTAGATTTAAAGTTTAAATCATAATCATCAAAAAGTCTAATATTTGTATCGTTAAGACATTTACCAAGAAAAACATCTAAATAATGTATCATTCTAAGGAATTCAGTTTTACCACTTTGCTTTTCTCCAAAAATTGCTATATGGTGCTTTGTATCATTAAAAACAATGTCACAAAGCATTTCAATACCTTCATTAAACCTATCACCAAATATATGTTCACACATTTTGATAGACCGAGGGCAACCGTAATAGTTTTTTTCGGCTTTGGTTTCGTTTGTGGCAAATATCATTTTGCCTTTAATTTCATTCTCACAAGGTTTTTTATCAATTGTAATTGATTTTTCTTTTTGCATCTCAAAAACTCTTTGCAAAGCAGTTTTATGAGATAAAGGCTCTATTACCGAAACTGTATTATTGACTAAATCAACGGCTATGCATATTTTCTCATTAGAAATGCCGAAAAACTTGTTTTCTTTAAGCTCGTCCCGTACATGGCAAAGAATAACGTTGCGGTAGTGGTCTGCTTGTTTTTGCAATCCGTTTTTTTCAAAATCGAGGATTAAATCCCCTATTCCAAGGAGGTTGTTTAGAAACATGATGTTTAATTTTTTGGTTTATAATTTTGGTTGTGCAATTCCCTCATGTTGAACTTAATCAACTGGTTGAGCATATTGCAATTAATGTTGTATTTGGCTCGAATGCGTATCAAGCTGTGCGTTTGCAATTCTAGTCTGTTCATCGAATTTTATTTTAATAATGTCTAGTGTCTGCTTGAGTGCAGCTTCTTCATTGTATAGTACCGATTTGCAGAAACTGGTTGAGTCCTTGAACTTTATGAGAATCAACAATCGGTAGTCAGATACTTCGATTTGCCTACTATGCACGTTTGGCATATTAATTGCAATTTGGATGATTTCAATAGTAGTTTCCATGTGTTTATGAGTTTATAAGTGATTGATTTACTTTGTTTTGTTCGCTTAATCTTTTTACCTCAAGAAGTATTTCTAATTGTAAACCTGTTAAGCTTTTTTCAGGATGTTCGGATTGCTGTTTAAGTGTATCGGTAACGTACGAGCGAACACAACCAAGTTTTTTAGCAATTGCGGCACGGTCTGTTTTTAATAAATAGATGTCTGATTTTTGTTCCATTTGTAATAATGTTAATTGTTTTATATTTGTTCGGAAGTGTTCAATTATGTTCGTATATGTTCACAAACGTTCACAAATGTA
>JBAZGP010000138.1:0-8558 GCA_041652835.1 Lutibacter sp.
ATTTGAAGACAACCACTTTATAATTGTCAATAAACAATCGGGCGATATTGTTCAAGGAGATAAAACCGGTGATATTCCTTTAAGTGAGATTGTTAAAGAGTTTATTAAAGAGAAATACAACAAACCTGGCGCTGTTTTTTTGGGAACTGTACATCGATTAGACAGACCAACTACAGGCATTGTTGTTTTTGCCAAAACTTCAAAAGCGTTGGAGCGTTTCAATAAAATGCTGCGCGATAAAAAAGTAAATAAAACCTATTGGGCGGTGGTTAAAAATAAACCTGAAAAAGAAGCTGACACGATTACAAGTTACTTAATAAAAAATCCGAAAAACAACAAATCCACTTCCTACAACACTGAAATTGAAGGCAGCAAAAAAGCTGTTCTTCATTATAAAGTACTGAAATCATTAGACAATTATCATTTATTGGAAGTCGATTTGGAAACGGGTCGTCACCACCAAATCAGATGTCAGCTATCGGCTATCGGCTCGCCCATAAAAGGTGATTTAAAATATGGTTTTGACCGAAGCAATAAAGATGCAAGCATCCATTTACACGCCCATAAAATTGAGTTTATTCATCCGGTAACTAAAGAAATTATTTCAATTGTTGCACCAACGCCCAAAGATCCGATTTGGGATGCTTGTAATGCGTAACCTTTTACTTTAAAGCCCTTCATTAAAATTCTTCATTTTTAAAAAATATTTAACATTGTGGTAGGGTTTCTTTGACAAAGATTGTTATATCTTCGATTAGACATTAAGTTAACAATTCGAAAAATATACCATGTATAAAATAATCTTAAGTGCGCTCTTATTTTTAGTATTCAATAGCGTAAATGCTCAAGATTGGCTTACCAATTTTGATAACGCAAAAGTTGAAGCCAACAAAAAAAATCAACACATTATTTTAGTATTTCAAGGTTCGGATTGGTGCGCACCTTGCATAAAATTAAATCAGGAAATATGGAGTTCTCCTGAATTTATAACCTATTCCAAAGAGCATTTTGTGATGCTTAAAGCCGATTTTCCAAGAAAAAACAAAAATAAATTGGTGGATGCCCAACAAGAAAAAAACAATCAACTTATGGAAAAATATAACAAACAAGGTTATTTTCCATTTGTAGCAGTTTTAGATAAAGACGGAAATGTTTTAGGAAATACAGGCTATAAAAAAACAAGTCCTGCCGAATATATTAATCTCCTCAATTCTTTTTAACCCCCGTTTAAAATGATGAAATATATTATTTTAAATATACTGCTTTTTGTAACAACAGTTGTTAACAGTCAGCAATTACAAAAAAGAACTATAAAATTAATGGGAAGTCGTTTTGACATCTCCGTAGTTGCTAAAGATTCTGTTGAAGCCAACAATTATATTGACATTGCCATAAACGAAATTACAAGAATTGAAAAATTAATCTCTGATTGGGATCCAAATTCCCAAACTTCGGAAATCACAAGAAATGCAGGAATTAAACCAGTTAAAGTTGATGCCGAATTATTTCAACTTATTGAAAGATCCATTGCCATATCAAAACTAACGGATGGCGCTTTTGATGTTAGCTATGCTTCTATGGATAAAATTTGGAAATTTGACGGCAGTATGAAAGTGATGCCTTCAGAAGAAGAAATAAAGGCATCGGTATCAAAAATTGGCTATCAAAACATTATTTTGGACAAAGAAAAACAGACTGTATTTTTAAAATTAACGGGGATGAAAATTGGTTTTGGCGGAATAGGAAAAGGATATGCTGCCGATAAAGCCAAAGACCTGTTGATTTCAAAAGGTGCCATTGCCGGAATTGTAAATGCATCAGGCGATATGAATACCTGGGGAAAACAACCCAACGGCGAAGATTGGAAAGTTGCCATTACAAACCCGCTGAATAAAAATACCGCATTTGCACTCTTGCCCATCACCAACGGTGCGGTAGTCACCTCAGGAAATTATGAAAAATATGTTGTTTTTAATAACAAGCGCTATTCCCATATTATTGATCCAAGAACAGGCTATCCTTCCGTTGGAATTATAAGCGCCACTGTTTTTGCTTCAAAAGCTGAACTGGCAGATGCCTTGGCCACTTCTATTTTTGTCATGGGAACAGAAGTTGGTTTAAACCTCATCAATCAACTGCCGAATATTGAATGCATAATTATTGACGACAAAGGTGAAATTTATACTTCTAACCATATAAACATTAACAAATTATGATAAAAAAAATTGGTTTACTATTACTCATCGGTTCTTTAACTTCTTGCGTGGCGGTTAAAGAATACGACAAAGTGTATCTCAATGATCCTGATATGACTTTAGCGGCGAAAAAAGCCTATAAATTTGAAACTGCTTTTCAAGTGTACAGAGAAGCTGCTTCAGGAGCAAATGGAGGAAAATCAGGTGGTGGCTGTGGCTGCAATTAATAAATTGAATATGAAAAAATCAATCCTATTTTTATTTTTGTCTGTTTCCTTTTTAGGATATTCACAAACAAATACCGATACAGAAAAAGTCTATAAAAAACGGGTGTTGGAGAATGCCGAGGTAGATATAATTTCAAGTTTTTATTCTCAAAATGGCGACAATGCTTCCGTTACCGGCGGAATTGGGAATGAGGAATTAACAGATTTGGCTTCAAATATAGTTATCTCTATTCCTTTAAATGATAATGATGTGCTTACTATTGACGGCACCATTTCTGCTTATACCTCCGCTTCTTCAAGCAATTTAAATCCGTTTGATGTTGGTATGGGTGGTGAAGGTGATAATAATTCCACTTCTTATAACGCAAATAGTGTTGGCAGCCCGTGGATAGAATCATCTGGTGCTTCAAGATCGGATGTTTGGTCAAACGGAAACTTAGGTTATAGCCATTCTTCTGACAATAGAAATTTAATTGTAGGCGCTAACCTTAGTTTTGCTAAGGAATTTGACTATTCTTCTTTAGGTTTTGGCGGAAGTTTTACAAAATTATTCAATGAAAAAAATACGGAGATTGACTTAAAAGCCAATGTTTATCTGGATACTTGGAGTCCGAGATACCCTCATGAAATAATTTCCTATTTACAAGCCGGTCAGAGCCTCAATGCAGGATTCTTTAGAAATGCGCCAATTTTAGATCAAAACGGAACTGTCATCAACAAAAACGGTACTGCTGTTTGGAGTCCGTTGAACACAACTTTAGTGGACAATACCAGTCGAAATACGTATTCCGTTTCTCTAAGTTTTTCACAAATAATAAGTAAAAGAGCACAGTTTTCTGTCTTTTTAGATGTGGTTCAACAAGATGGCTGGTTGGCCAATCCTATGCAACGCGTTTATTTTGCGGATAGGCCAAATTATTATATTGGAAATGCCTCAAGCATTGCAAATTACACTTCTAAAACCAACACTGATGTTTTTCAATTGGCAGATGATATTGAGCGATTGCCAGACACACGTTTAAAAATACCAGTTGGTGCCCGATTTAATTATTACATAAATGAATATGTTACGCTAAGAACTTATTATCGCTATTATTTCGATGATTGGGGAATCAGTTCTCATACGGCAGATATTGAATTACCCATAAAAATTTCAGATAAATTTACGATATATCCAACCTATAGGTATTATACGCAAACCGCTGCCGACTATTTTGCCCCTTATGAGCAACATTTATCTACTGATGCGTTTTATACTTCCGATTATGATTTGTCAAAATTTAATGCCAATCAATATGGATTTGGAATTTCCTATACTGATATATTCACAAAAAGACATATCTGGAAATTGGGTCTGAAAAATATTGATTTAAAATACAGCAATTATAAGAGAAATACTGGTTTAACAGCTGGCATTATTTCTGCCGGATTTAAATTTGTTGTCAATTAAAAAGCTTGTAAACAAGAAAAATAACTAACTGTTATTTTTCTTGTTTACAATTTCATCCAAACATAAATTACCCAAACTTCCTTTGTGGGTGTGTACCACTTTTTTATCGGGATTAAAAGTGCCTTCCTCAATACTTTTTCCAATAATTTTATAGGCGTCTCTAAACGGAATTCCGCTCTGTACCAGTTTGTTAACTTCTTCAACACTAAATAAATAAAGGTATTTTTCGTCATCAATAATATTCGGTTTTACCTGAATATTTTTTAAAGAATACGTCAGCATTTCCAAACAGGATTTTAAAGTTGAAAAAGACGGTATCAAACCTTCTTTTAACAATTGCAAATCTCGGTGATAACCACTTGGCAAATTGTTGGTAATGAGCGTAAATTCATAAGGCAACGCTTGCAATTTGTTGCATTTACCTCTGATTAATTCAAAAACATCCGGATTTTTTTTGTGTGGCATAATACTTGAACCTGTTGTTAATTCATCGGGAAAAGAAATAAAACCGAAATTCTGACTCATGTATAAGCAAATATCCATACTCATTTTTGATAAAGTTCCCGCCACTGAACTAATAGCAAATGCAACCGATTTCTCTAATTTTCCTCTACCCATTTGTGCAGCTACAGAATTAAATTTTAATGTTTCAAAATTTAATAATTTTGTGGTATAATCCCTATCAATGGGAAAAGAGCTTCCATAACCCGCAGCGGAACCCAACGGATTTTGATCAGCCACTTTATAGGCTGCTTTCAAAAAATAAATGTCGTCAATCAAAGTTTCGGCGTAGGCTGAAAACCACAATCCGAATGAGGAAGGCATGGCGATTTGTAAATGCGTATAACCCGGCAACAATGCATTTTTGTGCTGTTCCGCCAGCGAAATTAACAGTTCAAAAAGTTCGTCAACGCCTTCATTAATTTCCTTTAAAGCATCTTTCACAAATAAATGAACATCAACCAACACCTGGTCGTTTCTTGAACGCGCGGTATGAATTTTCTTTCCGGTATCTCCCAATTTTTCAGTCAGCAGAAATTCAATTTTGGAATGCACATCTTCAAAAGAATTTTCAATAGTGAAATTTCCTTCTTCAATAGTTTGTAAAATAGCTGTTAATTCCGTTTCCAAAGAATTGATTTCTTCCACAGTTAACAATCCGATTTTATGTAACATTTTTGCGTGGGCAATATTCCCGATTACGTCATATTTTGCCAAAATTAAATCGAGTTCTCTGTCGTTTCCAACAGTAAACAAATCTATTTTTTTATCGGTTGAAAATCCTTTATCCCAAAGTTTCATGTTTTTATTGTTTAATTGTTAAAAAGTTAAATGTTAAATATTAGATATTAGATATTAGAAGTTAAAAGTTTTTTGTCTTTACTCTCTTTTCCCTTTTGTCTTGCGGTTTTGTCATTGCGAAGTTTTTGCAAAAAACTGTGGCAATCTGTTTGTTATTATATCTTTGTACACCATTGAAGGGGTTTTCTATCTGCTAACACGAGTTTGCCACGTTGTCCATTCGCTATCGCTCTCTATCGCGCCACCTGGCTCATCGCTAAAAATATTCACCGAATATTTTCTTAACGCTCTGCCCCACAATGACACTTCGGCTCTATTTCGACTTCGCTCAGTAACCTTTATTTATTTGTTTAAAAGTTGCTCATTTCCATTAACTTTTATTTTGAACTTTCCTGATTATTGTTGACCGGTTTTAACTAAATTTCAACGTCCTGTTTTTTCATCATTTTTGCAAAAAAAAGCAAAAATGCTGCCAAAACCATATTAATTTCTCTTTTCTACCCGGTGTTTAAACACCGGTCTACAAACAGTTTACCCCTCTGGGGTATTTATTATGAAATAAATCAAGTTTATATTAAAACTTCCTTTGCACAAAATGAACTTCAAACTTCTAATATTTAACCTCTTTTACTTTTACCTATTGCCTATGAACTGAACTTATCACTTTTTGCTTTTTTTTACTTTATACTTTTTACTTTTAATATCTAATATTTAATATTTAACTTCTAACTTCTAATTTTTCTCTTTCTTTAATCCGCCAATTGCCTAATTACCTAATTATTAATTTAAAAATTCCCCCTTTGGGGGTTAGGGGGATTACATAATTTCATTTAATATCTTGATATACAAATCAATACCTTCTTCAATTTCATTCACGTAAATAAATTCATCGGCGGTATGTGAACGAAAACTATCTCCTGGACCTAATTTAAGCGACGGACAACTTAACACGGACTGGTCTGAAAGTGTTGGCGAACCATAGGTTTTTCTTCCCAATTTAATTCCTGCCACAACAATGGGATGGTCAATAGGAATTGAGGAAGAATTCAACCGTAACGACCTGGCTTTTACTTCTGATTTTACGTTCAATTTCACAATTTCCAGCACTTCTTTGTTGCTGTAAACGTCTGTAACCCTTACATCCACCACGAAATTGCATGTCGCGGGAATTACATTGTGCTGATTTCCGGCATTAATTTGGGTAACTGTCATTTTTACTTTGCCTAAAGTTTCTGATATTTTCGGAAATTCAAAATGCTGAAACCATTTGATATCTTCCACAGCTTTGTAAATGGCATTGTCGCCATTCCCGTGGGCGGCGTGACCCGCAGTTCCTTTTGCTTCACAATCCAGCACCAACAATCCCTTTTCAGCTATGGCCAATTGCATTAATGTTGGTTCTCCAATAATGGCAAAATCGATTTTAGGAATAATTTGCAGCATACTGTTTAATCCTTTCAATCCCGAACTTTCTTCTTCAGCCGAAGCAACGATTACAACATTATAGTTTAAATCCTTTTTGTTATAAAAATAAGCAAATGTTGCCAATAGAGAAACCAAACAGCCGCCAGCATCATTACTTCCTAATCCGTATAATTTTCCTTCCGAAACTTCCGGATTGTAAGGATCTTTAGTATATCCTTTATTCGGTTTTACGGTATCGTGATGTGAGTTCAGTAATATTGTTTTTTTTGAAGCATCAAAATACCTGTTTTTTGCCCAAACATTGTGATTCTCACTTTCAAATTTGATATTGCGATTGGCAAACCATTGCTTAATTAACAGGGCAGTTTCATTTTCTTCACCGGAAAAAGACTGCGTTGCAATTAAATTTTTAAGCAATGCTAAAGCTTCATCTCTTAATTGATTTGTCATTATTTTAAACTTAAAGTGGTGTGTAAATTTGTGGTGTTTCCAATCATTTTTGTATCTCCTATTTTTACTTTAGAAACTCCCTTTTTCAAAGCATTAAAACAATTGTGAAGTTTTGGAATCATTCCTTCCGAAATAACGCCTTCTCCAATTAATTGTTCATATTTCTCCCAATTAATATGTTGAATTACAGAATTTTCATCAGTAATACTTGATAAAACACCTTTCAATTCAAAAACATAATTCAACGTCACTTCATAAAAATCGCCCATGGCAATCGCTATTTCCGAAGCAATAGTATCGGCATTGGTATTTAATAACTGTCCGTTTTTATCGTGTGTAATTGCACAAAAAACAGGCACAATTCCGTTTTCAATAAACATCTTTATCGCCTGAGTATTTACACAAACAACATCACCCACAAAGCCAAAATCAATTTCTTTCACTGGTCTTTTTTCTGATAAAATTAAATTGGCATCAGCACCGGTAAAACCAGCAGCATTACAACTATTTGCCTGCAACTGAGCCACAATGGTTTTATTCGTCAGCCCGGCATAAATCATAACGGCTATTTCTAAATTGGGTTGGTCAGTTATCCTTCTTCCCTCAATCATTTCTGGAGTCAGATTTAATTTATTTGCCAATTTTGTTGCAGCTTTCCCACCTCCGTGAACCAATATTTTTGGTTCTTCAAGGGTTGAAAAATCTTTTAAAAAGGAATTTAATAACAAAGAATCTTCAATTATATTTCCTCCAATTTTAACAATATGTAATGATTGTTTATCCATTGTTTTCCAATATTTTTTTCAATACAACTTGCGCTGAGAAGGTACGATTATTTGCTTGCTGAATCACTATGGAATTTTCAGAATCTATCACCTCATCGGAACAATTACATTTCTTCTCACTGGCAAACAGTGCATAAATTTTGCATTGTTGGTCAGTTTCATTTTTTCTGAAGTCACCATCCAAGAAGCGTCTGTATTCATTACTTTTCCATAATCTTTAAATGAGCTCCAATTTTTTACATACACAAAATCGGCGTTTTCAAAGGCTTTTTTCTGGTCGTATTCTATGCGTGAATTTTTGGTGATTTCAGCATCCAACTCGTAACCTTCAGGATGCGTAATCACAAAATCCGCATCTTGTAATTGCATCATTTCAACAAATGAATTTGCTACTGCGTGTGGCAACGCTTTTGGATGTGGCGCCCAAGACAAAACCACTTTAGGCTTGTGCGGCGTTTTGAATTCTTCCATCGTAATGGCATCAGCCAGCGCTTGAAGCGGATGTCCGGTAGCACTTTCCATATTTACAACCGGAATTCCAGCATATTTTTTAAAACTGTTGATTACCATTTCGGCTTTGTCTTTTTCTTTATCGGTTAATGATGCAAAAGCTCTAATTGCCACCAAATCACAATATTGTGCAATTACTTTTGCTGCTTCCTTTACGTGTTCCGATTTATTTTGATTCATCACAACACCATCTTCAAATTCCAATTCCCAGCCT
>JBAZGP010000139.1:0-8482 GCA_041652835.1 Lutibacter sp.
CGAATAGGTAATTTCGAATTGAAAAGGAAAAGGAAAGCCTTTTGATTTTCCATCATCAGTATAACTTAGAGTAACTTTTGCGTTATTTTTAGCAACTTCTATATTTTTAACTGAAAAGAATTTGTTATGAATATGTCCGTGTAATGCGTTATTAAGTGCTTTTTCATTACACTCCAATTCATATTTTGTATTGTTGAATTCATATTTTCCGTTTGAAATTCTGTTGGGAAATGGAAATAAAAAAGCCGATTTAAAACTGGTTGAATAATCGTTTAAACCTTCAACATTATTTGAGATTCCATTGATAATGTCAATAGTATTTACCGATAGTTTTTGTAATGAAGCGCCTAAATTTGGATAAATTGCGCTATAAAAATGTAGCTTTTCATTTGTAATCACTACCTGATTTAATAGCGGATTTTGATTTTTTACGATTTCAATGCTATACATTTAGTCTTCAATATTTTGATTCTTAGGCAATCGTTTGGCATCTTTCAGGCATTTATTGAGCATCCATTCCAACTGCCCATTTGTGGAACGAAACTCATCAGCTGCCCATTTTTCAATTGCTTTGAGCATCTTTTCATTTATGCGTAATGCAAATGCTTTTTTCTTCGACATTATAAACGTTCTATTTTTTAATAAAAGTTGAAATTATTTCTGTTAATTTTTTCATTATTGATAAATCCGGGTTGGTATAGGAAAGCATATTTTCGTTGATATCACCTTTTATTTCTTTAAAAATATGATTCATGCCTTCAATTATTTCCATCTCGGAATTTTTATTTGCTTCGTGCAATAATTTGGCATCGGAAATACTTACCTGAATATCTTTTGAACCATTGATAATTAATATAGGTATCGTTAATTTTTTAATTTCTATTTGCGGATTGTATTTTATCCAAGAAATAAGAAATGGTTGAACAGATTTGTTAAATAAGGAATTTAGCATTGGATTGAATTCCTCAACTGTTTTTCCCGCTTTTAGTTCGGTTAAAATCCGCTGTGTTTCTTCTTTTAAAAATGGCGCTTGTAAACTAATTTGCTCCACTATAATTTCATCAATTGTTCTTCCGGCACCTTCCAATGAAATAAATTCATCAACATTATTTTGTGCCGCAATCATCCCCACCAAACTTCCCTGACTATGACCTGCCACAATTATTTTTGAATATTTATTTGTGTTTTTGAAATAAGAAATTACAGATTGAGCTTCATGGATAAAAGTTTCAAAAGTCAAAGAATCTATTTTTTCTTTATCTTCTTTGGTATAAGAAAGAACACTTTTGTCATAACGGTAAACAGCAATATTTTCTTTAACCAAGTCTTCAGCTAAAAATCGCAATGAATTATTTTTCATTGAAATATTATTTCCATCACGGTCAGTAGGACCAGACCCCGGTATTAGTATTACCAACGGAATCATCTCTTTTGAATTTGGTGATAAAAGAGTTCCGTTGATAATCACGGAATTTGTTGGAATTGCTATTTCAGTTTCATAATAATCTTTTTCCTGTGCAAATGAAAAAGTTGAAATGAATGCAATTAATAATGGTATAAATTTAATTTTCATCAGTTATAATTTTATGTTGATAAGTATCAATAGTTCTTTGAATTTCCTCTTTTTTTTGTGTTCCAATTAAAATATTTTCTCCGTTCAACAATGCTATCTGAAGTCCAAGATTTCCTTTTACGGAAAATGATTTTCCATTGCTTTTTCTGAAACTGAATTTTAAACCCCAGCCGCCATATTCAAGAACGGCATTATAGTTTCTAACATAGCACTTTACAACTGAATTCCATGGTAAAAATCTATAAGAGAAATGAAAAGGTAAATATTGATAATAAATACCTTTTTCGTCTATTCTTGTTTTAAGCTTGAAAAAATTAAAAAGAAGCACTACAAATAAAATAACCAGAAAACCTTTCAAATCATTTAGTATTTCTGGAAAGCTTCCTTGAAAAATGATATTCCAATCCTTTATTATTGGTAGGCTAACTGCAATAAATGCAATGGCTAATCCAATAAATAACCAAGTTTGATTGAATTTCTGTTCTTCAATAAAAATTTTCATATAGACTGTTTTAATTTGAAATTATTCAATTTGGCGATATTGTTTTTCATAAGAAAATGGAACTTGTTTTTTGTTTTATCACGCTCTAAAATTACTTTTGAAAAATCACCATTTCCGTTGTTAATGGCACTTGTTGCTTACCATTCTTCAATTATGACAACAACATAAATTATGGGTGTAATCATTTTTTTAATGATTTAAAGTTCCTGTATTTACAATGGGCGTGGTATCTTTGTCAGAACAAAGTACCACCATTAAATTACTGACCATGGCGGCTTTACGCTCTTCATCTAAATTTACAATTTTATTTTTGCTGAGTTTTAATATGGCCATTTCAACCATACTCACTGCGCCTTCAACAATTTTATGGCGTGCTGCAATAATGGCGGTTGCTTGTTGGCGTTTTAACATAGCGCTTGCAATTTCTTGTGCATAAGCTAAATAACCAATACGCGCTTCTAAAACCTCAATTCCAGCCCTATCTAATCGTTCAGAAAGTTCTTCTTCCAAAGCTTCACTCACTTCATTTACGCTTGCTCTAAGTGTAATTTCTTCAGCTTTACCATCATCTTCAAAATTGTCATAAGGATACAAACTCGCCAATTTACGAACAGCAGCATCCGACTGCACACGAACAAAATTTTCGTAATGGTCAACATCAAAAGCAGCTTTATAAGTATCTTTTACCTTCCAAACTAAAATGGTGCTAATCATAATTGGGTTTCCTAATTTGTCATTTACCTTCACGCGTTCGCTGTCGAAATTGCTTGCTCTTAATGAAATTGCTCTTTTAAGATATAAAGGATTTCCCCAATAGAATCCATTTTCTTTTACGGTTCCTATGTATTTCCCAAAAAGCAATAACACTTTTGAAGTGTTTGGATTTACCAAAAAGAAACCTGGAAGAAGGGTAAATGCTAAAATTAAAAGTGCAGAGAACCAATCAGAAATGTTGGAAATACCATAAATTCCAGTAATTGCAAAGGCGAAAAACAGGAAGAGCATAAGGTAGCCATTAGAGACTTTGATAATTTTTTCTTGTGTCATGATTTTTGTTTTAGTTGATATTAAAATGATATCATAAAGATATAGAATGTTTTTTAATATTTTCAAATTTTTTAACAAATTTATTTTTTACCTTAGCCAAAAATAAAAAGTAATGAATTCAGTAAAATCAGTTTATATTTTAATCGCTTTTGTAGGCATTTTTTTAACCGCAAATGCGCACAATCAGGATTGGGGACAAACAGGTCACAGAACAATTGGTAAAATTGCAGAGCAGTATTTAGATAAAAAAGCCAAGAAAGAAATTGCTAAAATTTTAGACGGACAGAGTTTGGCTTTGGTTTCAACTTTTGGAGATGATATTAAATCGGATAAACGCTATAGAGACTTTAATTCTTTGCATTATGTAAATATGCCTTTTGGCGTGAAATATGAAGATTCAGAAAAGAATCCAAGTGGTGATTTAGTAACAGGAATTGAGAAATGTAAATCGGTTATTTTGGATAAAAATGCTTCGAAAGAAGATAAAGCCTTTTATTTGAAATTATTGGTTCATTTTATTGGTGATTTACACCAGCCAATGCATGTTGGAAGGGCAGAAGATAAAGGTGGAAATGCAATACAAGTTCAATGGTTTAATAATGGCACAAATTTGCATTCGGTTTGGGACTCTAAAATGATTGATAGTTTTCAAATGACTTATACCGAATTGGCTGATAATGCTGATGAGGTTTCTAAGGAACAAGTAAAATATTTACAACAAGGCACTGTTGTTGATTGGGTAAATGAGACTCAAAAATTAGCGATAGAAGTTTATGGAACTGCTGCTAATGGTGATAAATTGAGCTATGATTATATGTATGAAAATTTTGGATTGACGCGTTCTCAACTGCAAAAAGGGGGTATTCGTTTGGCAAAAGTTTTGAACGATTTATTTTCATAAAAATCATTATTCTCAATACTGAATTCTGAATTCCCAATATTAGGTGCTGAATACTCAATGCACAATTCTGAATATTGAATACTGAATACTGAGTACTGAATACTGAGTACTGAGTACTGAATACTGAGTACTGAATACTGAGTACTGAGTACTGAATACTGAATACTGAGTACTGAATTCTGAATACTGAATTCTAAATACTAAAAATAAGTATCGTAGCGTCTTTTTTCACGCTGTAGCAAGGATTCAAATTTGTGTGGAACCGCAATTTTCAGCGTAATTTCTTCGGAAGTTTTTGGATGCAGGAATGAAATTTCCAATGCGCATAAAAAAAGCCCCTTTCCTTTATGAAGCATTTTCTCTTCAACATATAATTTATCTCCAAAAACAGGGTAGCCAATGCCGGCCAAATGAATTCGTATTTGATGTGTTCTGCCGGTTTTAGGATAAACGTTTAAGAAACTCAAATGTTTGTATTTCAGCGAATTTACCACATTAACAATTTCGAAATCTGTTTTGGCGGCCTTGCCTTCAATTGGTGTTTTGATTGCTTCGTTTGAAAGCATTTTACCAATTACAATAGCAACATATTTTTTTTGAATGGTATGATTTTTAAACTGATTTCCCAATTCAATTTGTGCGTTTTTTGTTTTGGCAATCAGCAGTATTCCTGAGGTTTGATTGTCTAACCTGTGCAATGGAGTTGGCCAAGGAAGCGCATCGGATTCCGAGCTTTTCTTTAAATTAAAGGGCAAGGAATTGTAAATGGTTTTATAGGCATTTCCGCTGACTGAAAATCCGGCAGGTTTATGAACTGCAGCCATAAAATTATCTTCATATAAAACCGTTAATTTCAGTTCAAATATTTTGGGTTGCGATTTCGGATTTTCAAGTAAATCTATGATCTGCCCAAATTGCACATAAGTTCCTGTTAGGGCAATTTCGCCATTTATTAAAAATTGTTGGCGTTTAATGGCTTTTTTTATGCCGCTGTTTGAAGGAATTTGGAGGTAAAATACTTTTGGCGCATAATTTTGAAGTCTAATATTTTCAACACCTTTTGGGACAATATGTGAATGGATAATTGTAATATGAAGGTTATTTTATAATAATTGGCGGTTGTTGTAAAGCAGCTCAATAATTTCCCTATAATCAAAAGACAATTTAAGTTTTGAGGCTTCTTTAAATGAAAATCAGTTGTAATCTAAAACTTCAAGTTCCTGAATTTTTATTTCGCCACTCCATTTTCCTAAAAAACGATAATATTTTCTATCTTGCCATATTCCGGTTTTAATAATTTTGGTAGGCACAAAATCTAAATTGCATTCTTCTTTTACTTCCCGTATCACATTTTGTTCGGCAGTTTCCCCTTCTTCGGCTCTTCCACCGGGGCAACCCCAGTATTCCGGATATTTTTCTGTGTAATTGGAGCGTTGAAGCAACAGTATTTTTTTGTCTTTTAAAATAATGCCTGACGCTGCTAAAATCATAAATTTTTTATTTTAAAATAATGCCGAGTGTGGCAGTTTCTCTGGTTAACAAATGCCATTCTTTAGAGGAGATTATAATTCCATTGGCGTCATAAACAATCATCTCAGCGGTATTTGGACCGGAATATCCTTGATTTAAGGCTTGGAAATCTATTCTGTTATAACCCTCTTCTAAATTTAGATACACTACGAAATAATTCCTTCTCAATCCAATATTAGAGCTCACAACAGTGTTATTTAAGTAAATTTGAATGCGATCTCCATCAACCAAACCAAAGTCCCTGCACTCAATTTTAACTGTTTTTGTGGTGCTACTAACGGTTCCTAAACTATAATTGCTTTCCAGTTTTTTATGCGTCACATCTACTCCTTTCCAGTATTTTAAACCGATAATATCATTGTCTTCTGGCAATGATTCCATTAAAAAGTTATGATTTTTTGAGGCTGAATTGTTTTGCTCTAAATTTTTATTAATAGCACTTGTATTTACTTTATTATCAATTTTGAAATCTAAATTTTGAATTGGAGGTGCTATTTTTGAATTTTCAAAACTGGCTTTTATGGGTGTTTTGCTTTTAAGAATGCCAGTTTCATTGTCCATTTTTTGTGATTTGGAAGTTTTAGAAGTATCAGCTTGTGAAAATAAATTTACCGAAAAACAACCCATGATGATTGTTAAAAGATATAATTTTAAAGGGTTGTTCATTTTCAATTCTTATTTTATTAAATCCTGCAAAAAAAATGCCAAGGTTGGCAATTCTTAAATCCGTGATAAATGTAATGAAAAATGCCCCAATAACTATTGAGGCATCTTGCTAATTGTTTGTTAAACTCTTAATTTGGTATTATTTAATCATTTCAAAACTTCGTTTAATAAAATTGGTTAAATCCTCGCCGTGTAATAAGTTTTGGGAAAGTTTTGCCAAATCAAATGCTTGTTTAATTAAAGCTTCTTGTTTCTTTTTGGTTTTGGTAGCTAAAATCTTGCCAACCAGCTCGTTGTTGGTATTTACAACCAAATTATACATTTCAGGAAAATTGCCCATTCCCATAAATCCACCGCCGCCTGTAGCTTGCATTTCTTTCATTCTGCGCATAAATTCAGGTTGTGTAATAATAAACGCGTTTGCACTTGAATCCATCGCTTCTAATTGAATCGTATAGGTTTTTTTAGGAATTACTTCTTCAATAAGTGGTTTAAGCGTTTCCTTTTCAGCATCGGTAAGTTTACTTATTTTAGTTTCGTCTTTATTGATTAAATTATCAATATGATCAGCATCTACCCGTACAAAATGAATATTTTCCTTTGAACCTTCCAATTTTTGAATCAAATGCGAAACAATTGGAGAATCTAACAATAAAACTTCATATCCTTTTTCTTTTGCGGCATCAATATAACTGTGTTGTGATTTCACGTCAGATGCATATAAAATAACTAAGTTATTGTCTTTGTCCGTTTGAAGTGGTTTTATTTTTTCTTCTAATTCTTCAAAAGTAAAATAGGTATTGTCAACAGTTGGATATAATGCAAATTTGTCAGATTTTTCAAAGAATTTTTCTTCAGAAAGCATTCCATATTCAATAATAATTTTAATATCATTCCATTTTTCTTCAAAAGCTTTACGGTCGTTTTTAAATAAACTAATAAGTTTATCAGCCACTTTTCGGGTAATGTAGCTCGCTATTTTTTTAACGGCACCATCACTTTGTAAGTAGGAACGGGAAACATTTAAAGGAATATCTGGTGAATCAATAACACCACGAAGCATCTGTAAAAAGTCGGGTACAATTCCTTCCACATTGTCGGTTACAAATACCTGATTTTGATATAGTTGGATTCTGTCTTTTGCCTGATCAATATTTTTTGTCAGCTTTGGAAAATATAAAATTCCAGTTAAATGAAACGGGTAATCAACATTTAAATGAATGTTGAATAATGGTTCTTCAAATTGCATTGGATACAATTCTCTGTAAAAATCGGCATAATCTTCCTCTTTTAAATCGGTTGGATTTTTTGTCCACGCCGGATTTGGATTATTTACAATATTGTCGACTGTAATTTTTTCTGGTTTTGCGTCTTCAGGCGCATCTTCAGCCAAAGGCAACGTTTCTTCACGTGTTCCAAATTTAATTGGAATTGGCATAAACTTGTTATACTTGCTTAACAGTTGGGTAATTTTGCTTTCTTCCAAAAACTCTGTAGAATCATCAGCAATATGCAACACTATTTCTGTTCCGCGTTCTGCTTTTTCAACTTCTTCCAAAGTATATTGAGGACTTCCGTCGCATTCCCAACGTACTGCTTTTGCATCTTCTTGAAACGATTTTGTGAAAATCTCCACTTTTTTGGCGACCATAAAAGCAGAATAGAAACCCAATCCGAAATGACCGATAATTCCTGAATCTTCCATTTTATCTTTGTATTTTTCAACAAATTCTTCAGCACCTGAAAAAGCGATTTGATTGATGTATTTTTTTACTTCATCACCAGTCATTCCTACTCCTTGGTCAATAATCCTAATTTCTTTTTTTTCTTTATCAACTTTTACTTCAATAATGGGATTTCCTATATCGCCTTTAATTTCGCCTAAAGTGGATAAATGTCTTAATTTTAAAGTAGCATCTGTTGCATTGGAAATCAACTCACGTAAAAATATTTCGTGATCTGAGTATAAAAATTTCTTAATAATGGGAAAAATATTTTCAGCCGTTACTTTAATACTTCCTTTTGCCATATTTTTTAGGTTTTAATTAATTTTATATTCTTTTAATAGTCAATTGTTAGTCAAAAAAAATACCAAAGTGTTAAAGGTGACAAATTGGCAAAACAATAAATGCTGAATTGGAATATTTATGTATATTCGTTATTGTAATTTTAAGAAATTACAAAATTGGCAGAAGAAAGCCCTAAAATTTCAAATTAAAAAGAAATGTCACAACTGGATTTTGATTACGTGATTGTTGGAAGC
>JBAZGP010000140.1:0-8420 GCA_041652835.1 Lutibacter sp.
ATCTTTTCACTTTCTTCAGAAGGGTCTTCTTCAGTTTGAATAGGTTTAGCAATTTCCTGTTTTTTATTTTTATCATTATTGCATGAAACAACTAAAACAATTGTCAAAATTGCTAAGATTAAAACGGTTACTTTTTTCATTTTTTTTGATTTAAAATTATTGGTTTATCTTTTTAAAAGTTAAAAGGAAAATCCCAATCCAAACACTCACCCTAAAACCCATTGATTTTATACTTTCCAAGGCAACTTCCTGGCTAAAAAAAGATAAAAACACAAGTACAAGTAGGTGTAAAACAAGAATGGCAAGTATTATTTTCCCTACGGATTTGCTGTTTTTCCAAATTGAAATAGCAGCAATAATAGAAATGAAACCCAAAATAATGTTATAAACAACCAGCCAATTTAAAACGGTATAGCTGGGAATTATATATTTTAGAAGCACCAAAGATCCCGAAATAACTGACATTATTCCAATTAAAAACGCAATCCCTGCCGCAATTTTATATAAGATTTTCATAACTAGTTACCTATATTCAATTTTTATTTTTTTTGCTTGTCAACTGATGTCTGGTTAACCCACATTTCAGCAGGCATTCCTATTTTTAGACCTCCATCAATATTTTCCACATTTACTTTTACAGCATATACCAAATTAACGCGTTCCTCTTTGGTTTGAATTATTTTAGGGGTAAATTCAGCTTCAGAAGCTATCCAAGTAATAACACCTTTATAGGTTTTCATCTTTTTGTCGGTGACATCAACTTTCACAGTTACATTTTGTCTTATTTTTAGTGACGAAAGTTGAGATTCACTAACATAAACGCGTAATTCCATAAGGTCTAAATCAGCAATTTTATATAGTGGTCTTCCAAAAGAAGTGACCTCATTGGGTTCAACGTATTTTGTTAACACGGTTCCGTTTGCGGGATTTACAATATTGCTTTTTTGGAGTAAGTCTTCCACTTCTTTTAACTGAACATCAATACTTTTAAGTTCATCAATAACGGGTAAATTTTGGCTTTCAACGCTTTTAATTTGGTTTTGAATCACATTAATTTCTCCATTAATGTCGTCCAATTGTTTTTGGGTTCCCGCATTTTCCCTAATCAAATTTTCAATTCTGGTTTTATTTATGTTAGCGGTTCTTAATTGGGCATTTAGTACTTTTATTTGCGACAGTACACTTCCCGATTTGGAATAAATAATGGTTTTAGAGGTCAATAATTGATCTCTTTTTAAGGTCAACGGAATGGTATCTATATATCCAACATAGTGGCCTTTTTCTAAAACCTGACCCTCTTCAATATTGAATTGAATCAATTTTCCGCTATTTTCTGCTGAAATTGTGATTTCTGTTGCTTCAAAATTCCCATAGCCATCTGCCTTTTCATCATTCTTGCAGGCAAGAGTTAGACTTCCAAAGATGAGCAAACCGATTATAATTTTAGTGATTTTCATTTGAATTGATTTTATTTATATTAAACCTTTAATTATTAAACTTTGACCCTTTAACGGTATTGTAATTAACTTTTGCAAACAGAAGTTGAATGTTATGTGTTTTTAAGTTATTTTCAGCTTCATACAAATTCGTCAATTCCGTAATATAAGCCGATGAGGTGATTACACCATTTCTTAGTTGAGAACCGGAAGTTTCCAAAACTTTCTTTCTCAAGTCTATTATTTTTTCATCCGATTCAATAAATTCTGACATTTTGTTTATTTCCGATAGTTGTTGTGTGAGTTCAATGGATGTATTCAGCTCAAAAACTTCTTGCTCAGTGTCAATAATTTCTTTATTCACTTGCATCGATTTGCGTTGTTTTTTTGTTGAATTCCAATCAAAAACATTCCATTTTAGCTTTAAGCCTGCAATATAATAGGAGCTAAAAGAGTCATCTAACATATTCAAACCCGGATTTCCATATCCGCCAGTTGCAAAGGCTGATAATTTCGGATTATTCTTTTTTGCTATCACAAGTTCTGAAGTTTCAATCTGATCTTTTTTCAATTGAAATAAATCCAATTCCGGGCGACTGATTCCAGTTTCGAAATTGACAGAAATATTAGGATTGTCCAATTTAATACTTGTAGAAATGTTTTCTCCTATCAATTCGGAAAGTGATTTTATGTAACTCATCTTATCTTTATCCAATTCAATAAGTTGCTGATCTATTTTAAGCAATTCTGCCTCTAAAACGCTATCGGAATTTGGAAGCAATGTCCCATATTTAACACCGGCTACGACTTCTTTTAAAGTTGCCTCCAGTTCTTTTTTCTTTGCAACCAATAATTCGCCTTTTTCTTGCAACAGCAGGATTGAAAAATAATACTGGTTTACCTGTTCTTTAAGTTGGTATAAATTTACTTCAACTTGCTTTTGATCAGTTTTTAAGGAAGCTGACTCTTCAGCCAAAGAAGCATTTATTAATCCTCCATCATATATTAATTGATCTACGGTAACAGTTGCTTGGTATTGGTCTTTGTTCGGAGACGAAATTCCTGGATTAGAAGTACTATTAGGAAGCCCTATGACGTCAGATTGGTAGGTTGCCAGTGCTGCGAAATCTATCTCGGGAAGTTTCTTGGTTTTAATAACTTCTAAATCAAAAGCATTTTGTTTTGCCAATAAAATGTTTTGTTTCGCCAAAGGATAATTCTTTTCAACTGATATATAGCATTCTTGTAAGCTCAGTTTTTCTTGCGCAAAAACATTGAATGCAAGAAATAAAATTAGGATTGTGGTTATTTTTTTCATCTGTTTATAATTATATTTTTTTATTTGTTAACGAATTTATAAAAAGTCTATTTATTTAATTTTTATAGAATTTATGATAAAGTCTGCTATTTCTGTTTTTCGTTCTTCCATTAACTGTCTGTAAGCGTGGTCATCTGTCTTTAAAAACCCTTTCAATAAAGGCGAAGCAATAAATGGAAATATGTTTAAAGCTAAAATATTGATAAACAAATGTTCCGCTTTAATGGGTATTATGATTCCTTCTTTTATTTTTTTATCTACTTGATCTCTAAATTTTTGAATATTTGGCAATTTTTCAGAAAATAATTTTTCAATAAAATCAGGATCCCTATTCAACTCCTGAATGATAAAATTGAACAAATATGGATGATTAACAACAAACATGACATGGTTGTTGGTAAAATTCCTAATTTTATCAAATAAGCTATTTTCAGCATTAATTATTTCATTTAACTGAGGCGCCAGGGTTGAAAACGCACTTTTAAAAACTGCTTCAAACAGCAATTGTTTGCTTCTGTAATAATAATGCAACATGGCCTTATTTATGCCTGCTTCATCGGCAATTTCCTGCATTCTCGCAGCTGCCATCCCTTTGCGTTCAAATATTTCTTTTGCAGCATTTAAAATGTTGGATTCCGGTGTGGTCTGTTCTTTTATAGCATTTAAAATGTTGGGTTCCGATGTGGTCTGTTCTTTTGCCATGTTGTGATTTGTCCTTTTATTCTACTGAATTAACCATTTGGTTAAACCTTATGGTTGACAAAAGTAGTAACTTATTATTAGATGGGCAAAACAAAGACAATATTTATGATAACTTTAACAACAAATGTTACATAACGAAAAATATAACTTATTGAAAGCAAGTAGGTTATGCTTTTTGAAGTTTCATAAAAGACAGATATCCATTATATCAAAAGATTATTATCACATAATCTTTCTCATGAAGAATTCCAGTATTAAATATAAAAATACAAAATTAATTTTAACATTAGAGCAACATTTTAAAGAAAAGTTCAATTTAGTAAGGACATAGCTCACAAGCCTATCGCTAAGTTTGTTTATTTATAACAATTTTGTAAAAAGTATGACTAATAGAATCCCTTTTTTGGGCATTAAAATCAAACAGTTTTAATTTTGAAAACACCAACGTAACGGATTAAAAAAAATTAAAAAATCTATTCTTACTGACAATGACAGTTTTTGTTTTGTCTTATAAAATTGGTGATTTTTTAAATGAGCAATAAGAAAAATTAAAATCAAAACTCCTTTAAAAAAGTCATTAGCGTTTTTAAATATGGTTTAGATAATGTATATAAAGAATTATTAATAAAAATTAAAGCATTAGAAATCAATATTTTGCATTTTTTGGTATCTCGTAAGTAATTATTTAATAAAGTAAAACATGCAATCAATAAGGACAAATCAATTCCGTTTTTTATCCTAAATTTAAAATTTCCCTTAATTTTTTGGCGTCTATTTACGCTTTCTAACTTGTTTTCTCCAAAGAAGATAAAGAAACACTATTATAATAGGTAAGATAATAAAAGCTATAATATCAAACCATTTACTTAAATCAACTTTTGAATAATTTTGAGGTCTTGGAGCATTTGTTGGTTTTTGCCCATAAGCAAAGGCAGAAATAAATACAAGTATTAAAAATTGTTGATATGTGTGTTTAACTATTTTCATATTGATAAATATAAGAATTTAAAGTATTAATACATGTTTTTATTCATGTTTTTTTTAACCTCAATCAAAAGTAGAAAAAAATATAACGGGAAGCCCGACCCGCCAGTTGGCGGGGAACGCCCAAAATATTTTAATTCACCAAAACACCATCAGAAGTTTTAAAAACCCAAAATTTTTGTCCCATAAAACTAAAAGATGCGCTAAGTCCTGAGGCACCGACGAAGGCAATAACGTATTTAAAAGGCAAATCGACCAAGGTTTTGTATTGGTGTAAAATATATAACAATCCCGAGTTGGTACCTACATTTATAAGCAATGCAATGGCGTATAAAATCACAAATTTAAAAAGTCGTTTTTGGGAGCGGTCCTTCTTTTTCCAAGTCCAAAATTTATTAAAAAAATAAGTAACGGTCATGCCGCACATAAAGGAGATGCTTTTTGACACCGCTTCATTACCTACGGCTTGAAACAGTTTTTCAGGGAGTATATTTAACAGGATAAAATAGCACAAGAAATCTACCGAAACGGCTAAAAGACCAATAAGTGTGAATTTAACCAGTTGTTTTTTTAAAGGAGATATGGTGTTTAACATTTTACTGCGTTATTTAATGGCTTTTGTTTATATATTATCATCAAAATCGTCTTTTTTAAAAATATTTCCAATGCCACGGCTAATTTTTTGCATTGCTTCAATTCCTATGCGAAGTGGTTCTGGGGTAATATCATCGTAGCGTTCATCATAACCTTGGTTGAATTGCTGTGGATAAATAACGATTCGGCTATTTTCTTTAAAATGCTTTTCGAGTTTAGAAGGAAGATTTTCAAGAACATTCATGTGGGAAGCCGCTCCTTTACGGGCACTAACCAAAACCAACAAATCATCTGGGCTGATGACTTTTGATAACACAAAAAAGTCATCCCAATCTTCAAAGGAATAATAAACAATTGATGCCGTAAACTTCGATTTTTTAACCAGTTTATTTACATAATTTTCGGTGATTTCATTACAGCACAACAAAATAGGAATACTAAGCTCCTGTGCCAATTTCGCCATTTTTGTGAACCACTGTTCAAATCCGTTTTCATGTTCGGCCAAAGGCGGGATAATAAGAACAATTCTTTTATGTAATATCAAAGGCTTTTCAAAATGACAAATAAAAGTAGTTTTGTCGGTATTGTCTAAAATACTGTCCACTTTATCGCCAATCAATTTTTCTATCAATCCCGAGCGTTGTGGCCATCCTAAAATAATGATATCAGCCATAATTTCCCTTGAAATTCGGGAGATACCGCTTGCTCGGTTATGATCTATGGTAGTAATAATATTAACTTTTGTTTCTGATGCTGAAGCTTGTTTTACAAATTCTTCCAATTTTTTTCTGGCTTTCAAAATGTTAATTTCAGCCTCCTGATCGTTGGAAACAACGGAAAGGATAGAGACTGGATTGGCAGATTTTTTATCTTTGATGAAAATGGAAAATTCTAACAGCTTTTCAATACTTTCTATATTGGCGATTGGCAGAAGAATATGTTCATTTCTAAAACTGTTTTCAGTTTTAAAATCCGACAGGTCTTCATCCATTTCAACTACAATTTTCTTAGCTGCTTTTTCTGTAACAAACGTTGCCACTATGCAGGTAATCAATATAAGAATAATGGTTCCGTTAAGTATATTCTCATCTAAAATTTTCGCTTTATAACCCACCAATATTATGGCAAGCGTTGCTGCAGCATGAGAACTGCTCAGACCAAAAATAAGTTGTCTTTGTGCTGGTGAATATCTTAAAATGAGTTGGGTAAACAGGGCAGCAAACCATTTTCCAAACAAAGCAACTGCCGTTAGTGCTCCAGCAATAATCAATGCCTGCGGACCCTTTAAAATTACGCTTAAATCAACAATCATTCCCACTGAAATCAGAAAAAACGGAATAAATAAGGAATTCCCCATAAACTCAATTCTGTTCATTAATGCGGAAGAAGCAGGGATTAATTTGTTTAAAGCCAATCCGGCAACAAATGCACCTATAATTGACTCAACACCAGCAACTTCTGCTAAAAATGCAGCAAAAAACACAACGGCTAACACAAAAATATAATGTGAATGTTTTTCACTCTCCAGTTTACGAAAAAACCATTCTGCTATTTTTGGTATGACAAAAAACATTATTGCGGAAAAAATAGCCAGAGAAACCCCCAATTTAATCCAGAATTCCTGATTCAAATTCCCTTCACTGTTGCCTAATATTACGGCCAAAATAATAAGTACAGCGGTGTCGGTAAGGATGGTTCCTCCAACGGTAATTGCCACAGCTTGATTTTTAGAAATTCCCAACTTACTCACTATTGGGTAGGCAACAAGGGTATGAGTTGCAAACATGCTTGCGGTTAGGAAACTGGCATTAAAGTCGTACCCCAAAAGATAAAAACAAACCGGAAAACCAATACTCAACGGAAAAATGAAGGTAAAAAATCCAAATAACAGGCTTTTGTTTCTGTTCGCCTTAAATTGATTCATATCCAATTCAAGTCCGGCAATAAACATAATATATAACAGACCAATGGTTGAAAATAAGTCAACAGCTGAATTTTTTTCGAGAATATTCAAACCATGCGGACCAATTACAACTCCTGAAATAATTAAACCAATAATACCGGGAATGTTTAACCGCTTCAGAAGAATTGGCGAAAGCAGGATAATAAGAAGAATTAAAGAGAATATCAACACCGGATTGCTCAACGGCAATTCAAATTCCTGTATTAAAAGTTTGAAAAAATCGGTCATTTGCTATGTTGTCTTTTCTTTATAGTCTTAAGTCGCAGTAAATATAGAAGATTTAGCAAATATATAAATATTTTTTGGGCAAATGCCTTAATATTTTTTTAGGCAGTTTTCGGATTATTGAGTTCAATTTTCATCATAATATCGGTTTGTATATCATCACCGAGCATAAAAGCATGCTTAGAAAATGCTTTAAATCCGTTTTTATGATAAAATTTAATAGCGCCAGAATTTTCTTCCCAAACGCCTAACCAAATATAGTTGAGTTTAGCCTGTTTTGCTATTTCAAGTGCTTTTTCATATAGCGACTGACCAATTTTTTTACCTTGAAACTCTTTTAGCACATAAATCCGTTCAATTTCCAAAGCGTGTTTGTCTTGCAATTCAGTTTGAGCATCCCTAAAATTAATTTTCAGATAACCAATGGTTTGATTGTTTAAATTTGCCAAATAAAATTGGGAGTTCATATTATTTATTTCGCTTTCTATTTGCTCAAAACTATAGGCTTCTGATGCATATTTGTTCATGTTCTCTTCGGTATTGCACTCTGAAAATTTTTCAAAAAAAGTTTCTCTACCAATATTTTGAAGAATTTCAACATCGGTTTTTGTCGCTTTTATTATTTCGAATTTATCCATTGTATTAGGTTTGTGATTTGTTAGGAGAATTAAAAATAATAAACAATCCATGGTAGGTGTTTTCATAATAAATTAGGAAGTTCATGCTTTGAGATATTTCAATGTAAATATAGGAAATCTGATTTTACTGAGAAGCAATTTTAAATTATGCCATCGGTATTTTTATTTAATGTATGACTTTTATTTAACTGCTAAAAGACTAAAATTTACCATATCAAAAATTAGATGCTTTTAAATGAATTGACAATTTGCTATATTTATAAAAAAATTGAGGGATGTATCGTTTATGTTTTCTTTTTTTACTCATTTTTACCAATTGTAACACTAAAACCGCAAAAAAAATGCCTGAACATAAATTTACCAACAGTCTTATAAAAGAAACAAGTCCTTATTTATTGCAACATGCGCACAATCCCGTAAACTGGCATGCGTGGAACAAGAAAACCCTTGAACTTGCTAAAAAAGAAAACAAGTTGCTTTTAATTTCTATTGGGTATTCTTCGTGCCATTGGTGTCATGTGATGGAACATGAAAGTTTTGAAGATGAGGAAGTGGCAGCG
>JBAZGP010000141.1:0-8414 GCA_041652835.1 Lutibacter sp.
AGTTGAACCATCCCACCCTTTTCAAATTTTCAGAAGAAATTAACTATCAGAAAGCACTTGTTGAAAATATAAAAGCAATAATTACCCCTTTTGCAGAAGTGCAAGAAAACGCTTCGGTTTTATTAAGACAATTGCGAGCCGAGATAAATTCAATTCGATCAAAAATAGGAACAAGTTTTACCAAGTCTTTAAATCATTGCAATAGTGCTGGTTATTTAGATGAAATTCGTGAATCCGTTATCGACAATCAGCGTGTTTTAGCCGTTCAGGCAATGCATCGAAAAAAAGTGAAAGGAAGTATATTGGGAACTTCAAAAACAGGAAGTATCGTTTTTATCGCTCCGGAAGCTACACTACAATTTAGCAGGGAATTACAAAACTTGGCTTATGATGAGCATCAGGAAATTGTAAGAATCTTAAAAGAACTGACAAATACAACAAGAGCCTTTGTTCCCGATTTAATTGAATATCAAAAATACCTTATAAAACTCGATGTTATTGGCGCAAAAGCAAAATATGCAAAAACAATTAACGCCTGTTTGCCAAAAATAACTTCAGAAAGAAAGGTGTATTTAAAAGATGCCTTCCACCCTATTTTATTGCTTAAAAATAAGGAAAAAAATCTGGAAACATTTCCACAAACCCTTGAGTTAAACAAAAGTCAGCAAATCATTGTGATTTCTGGACCAAATGCCGGCGGAAAAAGCATAACCCTAAAAACCATTGGTTTGCTACAAGTGATGCTTCAAAGTGGCTTGCTAATTCCTGTACATTTCAGATCTGAAACTTGTTTTTTTGAAAATGTTTTAACCGATATTGGCGACAACCAATCCATTGAAAATCAGTTAAGTACTTACAGTTATCGTTTAAAAAATATGCGCGATTTTTTACGCAAATGCAATGACCATACTTTGTTTTTAATCGATGAATTTGGAACAGGAAGCGACCCGGAATTGGGTGGCGCTTTGGCTGAAATATTTTTGGAGGAGTTTTATGAAAAAAAAGCATTCGGCATTATTACAACACATTATGCAAACTTAAAAGTGTTGGCAAGTGAATTGGAAAATGTGGTAAATGCAAACATGCAATTTGATGAAAAAACACTAAAGCCTTTGTTTAAATTGTTTATTGGACAAGCCGGAAGCTCCTTTACTTTTGAAGTTGCGCAAAAAAACGGAATTCCATTCAGTTTAATCAATAAGGCAAAAAAACGGGTTAAAGTTGAAAAAGTAAGGTTAGACAAAACCATTTCAAAATTACAGCAAGAGCGAAATATATTGCAAAAAACGTCTGAAACTTTAGAGAAAGAAAAATCAAAAGCCATTGAACAATCAGATAATTTATCGGAAAAACAACAAAAAGTTCAGGAAAAATTAGAAAATTTTCAGGAATTATACGACAGCAATCAGAAAATGCTTGCTTACGGAAGAAAAATAAATGAGTTGGTCAATAAATATTTTCAAACAAACAATAAAAAAGAACTCACCACTGAATTTAATAAGTGGCTGATAGGCGAAAAAACCAAATTCTTAAAGAAAAATCCAGTAAAACCGGTCACTAAAACAGAAAAACAAAAAGTTAAAACTGAAAAACAACAAGAAGAAGAAAAACTTAAAACCACAGAAAAAGAAGTATTGGTTGAAGTTGTAAAAGTTAGGGAAATTCAGCAAGAAGAAGCCTTAAAAACTGCGAAACAAAAATCGGATTACGTTTTTAAAATCAATGATAAAATAAAAATTACCGGATCAAATTCAACCGGAACTATTGAAAAAATAGAAAAAAATAATGCTTTTATAAACTATGGCTTTTTTACTACAAAAACCACATTAAGTAAACTTGAGTTGGTGGAATCTGCAAAAAAAAGCAAATAGACAATCAATTAAATAATGTTGAATTTTGGTATTTGGTAAGTTTGTCGCATAGGAATTTAAACTAAACGCCTAAACATTTACTCACTTTCATAACGCTCCATTTCCCTATCGTAAAATGCAGTAGCTTCTTCAATTAAACTGGAAACAATTTCCGCAAGTTCTTCTTCATCATCACGTTCCAAGTCTTCAAACCATTCAATTTCATCATCAACCAAATTGATTACAAATCTTGGAAACTCCGTATGAATAACGAAAATTGCATCCAAATAATCAGTATTGTCTCCCAATAAAAATTTAGGTAAGTTCATGTTTTTCTCGTATTAATTTTTTTGATAAATAGTTAAATCTTAAAAATAGCATAATTGCTGAACTTGTCAAAGCAATCAATAAGCCAATCCAAATCCCAAAGGTACCCATATCTGCAACTTTACCAAAATAAAAAGATATTGGAAATCCAATAATCCAGTATGCAATAAAAGTAAGTATTGAAGGAATATTCACATCTTGCAATCCGCGTAAAGCACCTAAAAGAACCGCTTGCAACCCATCCGATAACTGAAAAATTGCCGCAATAATCAAAAGGCTAGACGCAATTCCAATAACTTCCAAATTGTCGGTAAACATCCACGGCAAAATATCTTTCAGCATAATAAATCCAACGGTAAATATAGACATTACAATCAATATTAAAAGAAAGTTTGAAAAAGCGATGCGTCGCAATTCCAAATAATTGCCCAACCCTTTTTGGTTTCCAACTCTTATGGTTGCTGCAGCGCCAATTCCAACAGCAATCATAAAGGTAGTTGAAGACATTTTTATTGCAATTTGATTTGCTGCCTGCGTAAATGCACCCAATGTGCCAGCCAATAAAACAGACGATGTAAACAGTCCAACTTCAAAAAGCATCTGCAAAGCTGTAGGAAAACCTAATTTTATAATTTTTCTGAATATCTTAGCGCTAAGCTCGCTAAATTTCAGTCGGACCATATAAACTGCAAATTTATGTTTTTTCGACATCACAAGATAAAGAAAAACAACCATTACCACACGTGAAATAAGCGTTCCCAAAGCGGCACCAACCAATTCCAGTCTTGGAAAAATCCAAAAACCATAAATTAACACAAAATTCATAATTACATTTACAACATTGGTAATTATAGTGGCATACATGGAATATTTTGTTTGTGACAAACCATCAGCAAACTGTTTAAATCCTTGGAAAATCATTAAAGGAATCATAGATATTGCAACAATTTGAAAATAAGGAATTGCCAAAACAACCACTTCCTCAGGCTGATCCAAATGATACAATAAGGGTTTTAACAATAACAGCATTACAAACATAACCAAACCCAAAATAGTGCATAAAATTACCCCATGCTGAAAAATTCCCCTTCCCTTTTCCACATTGCCTTCACCATCAGATTCTGCAATTAAAGGCGTTATGGCAAATGAAAAACCAAGCCCAACTGAAAGTGTTATAAAAAACATACTATTTCCAAGTGAAGTTGCAGCCAATTCAACTGGTCCCAGCCTCCCCACCATAATATCATCAATTAATCCAACCAATAAATGACCCAAAGAGCCCATCATAATGGGGGCAGCCAATTTCAAGTTTTTATTAAACTCTGAAGTGTATTTTTTTAGGTTCAACGAAATTTATTTTGAAGCGCAAATATAAAGAAATTAATTATATGTATGGACAGGTCGCAACCTGTCCGTACAAAAGAATTATTCTAATTTGGGCATTCCCCGCCAGCTGGCGGGTCGGGCTTTATTCGTGATCTTTATTTTATTAATTAGGAACTCATGAATACCAGTATTTCACTACTCGCTTTTTTCAGTGGTAAAAACCACTAAAAAAGAGCTCAAACATGCCGTTCAATCCCTAATGCAATTTAAATGTACAGACAGGTCTCGATCTATCCCCAATTTTATTATTTAAATTTCAAATTTCAAACTTTTTAACCTAACTTTGATACCTAAAATAAAAAATAAAAATTATGACAAAAATCACATTAAAAGGCAATCCTATAAAAACAATAGGAAAATTGCCTAAAGTTGGCAGTACAGCACCAAAATTTACCTTAATAAAATCTGATTTATCAAAAGTAAAATTATCTAGTTTTAAAGGTTCGAAACTTCTCCTAAATATATTCCCAAGTTTAGATACCGGAACTTGTGCAGCTTCCGTTCGAAGATTTAATAAAGAAGCTGGTGAACTTAAAAACACAAAAGTACTTTGCATTTCAAGAGATTTGCCTTTTGCACAAGCACGTTTTTGTGGTGCTGAAGGGTTAGAAAACGTGATTACACTATCCGATTTTGCGAAAGGAAAATTTGGTAAAAATTATGGTTTAACCATTGAAGACGGGCCTTTGGCAAATTTACATTCAAGAGCCATAGTAATCATTGATGAAGAAGGTCTGGTTACTTATACCCAACAAGTTCCTGAAATCATTGACGAACCTGATTATGAAGCCGCTTTAAAAGCGCTTTAATATGCAAAATAAGAGTAATTTTTTCATAAACCGAATAAAAGCAATTAAATATGCTGCCAACGGATTTTGGATTTTAATTACTTCTGAGAACAGTATTATAGCCCAACTCATTATTGCCTTTATTATGACAATTATTGGGTTTTTAATGCAGATTTCTGCTACCGAATGGATGTTCCAAATTTTAGCAATTGGACTCATTTTGGTAGCAGAATCCTTAAATACCGCAATTGAAAATATTGCGGATTTTATTCATCCGGAATATCATAAACAAATTGGCCGTATTAAAGATATTTCAGCTGGAGCCGCTTTTTTTGCGGCAATAATTGCCGTAATTATTGGTTTAATTATTTATATCCCCAAATTTATAGCGTAATTTAACCTCAATCATATTAATTTCATATTTTTGTGAGATAATTAAATAAATGGCCAAAAATAGTAAAACAACCGTTAAAACTCCTAAAAAACCTCGTTTTCAAAAAATAAAATCATTCTTTGAAAATCGGCAGACACAAACAATTCTTGGATTGTTTTTGATGCTTTTTGCAATGTTTTTGGCAGCCTCATTTGTTTCATTCATATTTAACGGGCAAGAAGATCAAAGCCAACTCTCAAGTTTTACCAATAAGGATGTCCCTGTAAAAAATTTATTAGGGAAAATTGGTGCAAGCATGAGCCATTTTTTTATTGAAAATGGGTTTGGTGTTGCAGCTGCTTACTTACCCTTACTTTTATTTTTTACCGGCTTATCAATCTTTTTTAAGGGAGGTTTAAAAAGAATCAGAAAATTTTGGATTTGGGGAATTTTAGGGATGCTTTGGATTTCAATTACTTTGGCATTTCTGCTACCGAATATTCCTATTTTAGGTGGCGTTGTAGGCTTTGAACTGAACAATTACCTTCAACAGTTTTTGGGCAGAACTGGATTGCTTTTATCGTTGCTGTTTTTATTGATTTCCTATTTGGTCATTCGATTTAAACTCACACCCGAACTGGTTAAAAGCAGTTTAATCAAAGAAAAAGACGAAACCCAAATTGAAGATGAGTCAGTTGTAAATGCTGGTCAAACCAATTTAAATAAGGAAGAAATAAAAGAAAATGAATTCAAATCTCCTCTTGAATTGTCTCTTGAAAATTTAAAGCCAATCACCACCGTTCCTAAAAATTATTCGGAGGAGGAATATAATCTTGAAGATGATTCGGATTTTAAAACTGCCACTAAATCGGATTCAGATGTTGCAATCGCTGTTGATAGAATTGTGGAAGAAAATCGTGTAGATGAAAACTTGTCGGATCAATTGGTAAAAGATTTTGGAGAATTTGACCCTACCTTAGAATTGGGGAATTATAAATTTCCCGCCTTAAATTTATTGAGAGATTATAATGAGAGCATTTCTGTAGATCAAGAAGAATTAGAAGCCAACAAAAATAGAATTGTTGAAACGCTAAACAATTATAAAATTGGAATAGACCGCATAAAAGCAACCGTTGGTCCAACAGTTACTTTGTATGAAATTGTACCCGAAGCCGGCATTCGAATTTCAAAAATTAAAAATTTAGAAGATGATATTGCCTTATCGCTTTCAGCCTTAGGAATTCGAATTATCGCTCCAATTCCAGGAAAAGGGACCATTGGAATTGAAGTTCCCAATAAAAAGCCTACCATGGTTTCTATGAAATCGGTAATTTCTTCAACAAAGTTTCAGAATTCGGAAATGGAACTGCCCATAGCTTTGGGAAAAACCATTTCAAACGAAACATTTGTTATTGACCTTGCAAAAATGCCGCATTTATTAATGGCGGGTGCAACAGGTCAAGGAAAATCAGTTGGTTTAAATGCTGTTTTAACCTCCTTGTTATACAAAAAGCATCCTGCCGAAGTAAAATTTGTGTTGGTTGATCCTAAAAAAGTTGAACTTACCCTATTTAATAAAATTGAGCGACACTATTTGGCAAAATTACCCGATACTGATGAGGCCATTATCACTGATACCACAAAAGTAATTAACACGCTTAATTCTTTATGTATTGAAATGGATATGCGCTATGATTTGTTGAAATTAGCGATGGTTCGTAACATAAAAGAGTACAATGCCAAATTTAAGTTGCGAAAATTAAATCCGAACGACGGACATAAATATTTGCCATATATTGTTTTAATTATTGATGAATTTGCCGATTTAATTATGACTGCTGGTAAAGAAATTGAAACACCTATAGCACGTTTAGCACAATTAGCCAGAGCTATTGGAATTCATTTAATTGTAGCCACACAACGCCCGTCGGTAAACGTAATTACAGGTATAATTAAAGCAAATTTCCCTGCAAGAGCAGCTTTTAGGGTAACTTCAAAAATAGATTCCAGAACTATTTTAGACAGTTCCGGAGCCGATCAATTAATCGGCAAAGGAGATATGCTTTATGCAGATGGAAATAATTTAATCCGATTGCAGTGCGCCTTTGTTGATACGCCTGAAATTGATAAAATAACAGAATTTATCGGTTCACAACGCGCCTATGCAAATGCCTATATGTTACCCGAATATAGTGGGGATGAAATTGGCACAAACCTTGATATAGATATCGGCGAAAGAGACAATTTATTCAGGGATGCTGCATTGGTAATTATTCATGCGCAACAAGGTTCAGCCTCTCTATTGCAGCGAAAGCTGAAATTAGGATACAACAGAGCCGGTCGATTAATTGATCAGCTGGAAGCCGCCGGAATAGTTGGACCGTTTGAAGGCAGTAAAGCACGACAAGTATTAATTCCTGATGAAATGGCACTGAATAAATTGTTGGATTATGAATCAAACAATTAATAATAATATTATCGTCATTATCACTTTATAAATAATCGAATGAGAAAAATAGCATTTTTAACAGCATTTTTACTAATAAGTTTTACCACAATTGCACAAGAATCCGCTAAAGCAAAAGCTTTATTAGATGAAGTTGCCCAAAAAATTGAGGGTTATAAAAATATTTACATTGAATTTAATCATAGCTTGGACAATACGGAAGCCAATGTACACCAAGAAACAAGAGGAAATGTTACCTTAAAAGGCAATTTGTACAATCTTAATTATATGGGGACAGAACAAATTTTTGATGGTAAAAAAATCTATCTGATTATTCACGAAGATGAAGAAGTCATTATTCAAAATCCATCCAAAAAAAAGGAAGATGCCATTACTCCTTCCAAAATGTTTTCCTTTTATAAAACTGGATACACCTTCAAAATGGATGCCTTAAAAACCGTTAAGGGCGTTAAAATACAGTATGTGAAGTTAACTCCGATTGACAGCAACTCTGAAATTAAAAATGTACTGATTGGAATTGACGCAAACACAAAACACATTTTCGATATTAGCGAAATAGGCAAAAATGGAACAATCACTACACTTAATGTAAGAACTTTTAAAACAAATCAACCTATATCAGAAAACCTTTTTATCTTTGACAGAGCAAAATACAGAGATCAAAAGAAATATACCATCTCTGAGCCAAAATAATAGTGTTGAAAATATTTGACAAATACATCTTAAAAAGTTTTATAGAACCTTTTTTGGCCACGTTTTTCGTGGTTCTTTTTGTTTTGGTTATGCAGGCCTTGTGGTTGGCATTTGATGAGATTGCAGGTAAGGGCATCGATATTTTTTTCATTTTAAAATTTTTGGGTTATTTGGCACTTATCCTTACGCCTACGGCCTTACCAATCGGTATTTTATTATCTTCAATAATGGCTTTGGGCACTTTAGCAGAAAATTATGAATTTGCTGCCATAAAATCAGCAGGAATTTCTTTAAATAGGGTTATTCGCCCGCTAATCATTTTAGTCATTTTATTAAGTGCGCTTGACTTTGTGTTTTTAAACAATATTTATCCTTGGGCTACCCTGAAACAGAAAAATTTGTATTTGAATATGAAAAAGAAAAAACCGGCTTTAGCACTGGTTCCTGGAGCGTTTAACACAGAAATACCTGGGTTTAGTATAAAATTCGATGAAAAATACGGAGAAGAAAACAACTTATTAAAAAATGTT
>JBAZGP010000142.1:0-8305 GCA_041652835.1 Lutibacter sp.
AATATACTCCTAAAGAAATAGAAAATAAATGGTATGCGTACTGGATGAAGCATAATTATTTTCATTCCATACCCAATAAAAAAGTGCCATATACCATTGTAATTCCACCGCCAAACGTTACGGGCGTTTTACATATGGGGCATATGTTGAACAATACCATTCAGGATGTATTGATTAGAAGGGCCAGATTAAAAGGATTTAATGCTTGTTGGGTTCCGGGAACAGATCACGCTTCTATTGCTACCGAAGCCAAAGTTGTGGCTAAATTGAAAGACCAAGGGATTCAAAAATTGGACTTAACAAGGGAGGAATTTTTAAAACACGCTTGGAAATGGACAGATGAGCACGGAGGAATTATTTTGGAGCAACTTAAAAAATTGGGTGCCTCTTGCGACTGGGAACGTACAAAGTTCACTATGGATTCAGATTTAAGTGAGTCGGTAATCAAAGTTTTTATAGATTTATATAAAAAAGGACTGATTTATCGTGGATATAGAATGGTAAATTGGGATCCTTCCGCTAAAACAACCTTGTCTGATGAGGAAGTCATTTATGAAGAAAAACAAGGAAATTTATATTACCTGAATTATAAAATTGAAGGAAGCAATGATGTTTTAACCATAGCAACTACACGTCCTGAAACAATTTTTGGAGATACTGCCATTTGCATCAATCCCAATGATGCGCGATTTACTCATTTAAAAGGGAAAAAGGCCATTGTTCCTATTGCAAATAGGGTTATTCCTATTATTGAAGACGATTATGTAGATATTGAATTTGGCACAGGATGTTTAAAAGTGACACCTGCTCACGATCCAAATGATAAAAAATTGGGTGAAAAATACCAACTTGAAGTGGTGGATATTTTTAATGATGACGCCACTTTAAACTCCTTCGGATTGCATTATGAAGGGAAAGACCGGTTTGTGGTTCGGAAAGAAATTGTCAAAGAATTGGAAAATTTGGGTGCTTTGGTTAAAATAGAATCTTATTTACATAAAGTGGGCACTTCTGAAAGAACCAAAGAAGTTATTGAACCAAAAATTTCTGCCCAATGGTTTTTAAAAATGGAGACTATTGTTAAGCCTGCTTTAAAAGCAGTTTTGGAAGATGAAGAAATTCATTTTTATCCCAAACATTATAACAACACTTACCGTCATTGGCTGGAAAATATAAGAGATTGGAACATTTCCCGTCAGCTTTGGTGGGGACATCGAATTCCAGCCTATTTTTATGGTGATGGTGTTAATGATTTTGTTGTGGCTTCAACTATAGAAGAAGCTGTAAAATTGGCATCCGAAATTGTTGGAAAAAGGTTAACCGAAAGTGATATCACTCAAGATCCAGATGCATTAGACACCTGGTTTTCATCTTGGTTGTGGCCAATTTCTGTTTTTGACGGAATTAGATTTCCTGATAATGAGGAAATTAATTACTATTACCCAACAAACGATTTGGTAACCGGACCCGATATTATTTTCTTTTGGGTTGCTCGGATGATTTTTGCGGGTTATGAATTCAGAAATGAAAAACCATTTACTAATGTTTACTTTACAGGAATTGTACGAGATAAACAAGGGCGAAAAATGTCGAAATCACTTGGGAACTCTCCTGATCCAATTGAATTGATTGAAAAATTTGGAGCTGATGGCGTTCGCGTTGGAATGTTATTGTGTGCATCAGCTGGAAATGATTTGCTGTTTGATGAAGATTTAGTGGCGCAAGGGCGAAATTTCTCCAATAAAATATGGAATTCTTTTCGTTTAATTAAAGGATGGGAAATTTCCGACACAATAGCCCAGCCAGAATCTGCCAAAATGGCTATAGAATGGTACAATTCAAAATTTCAGCAGACATTAATTGAACTTGAAAAATCGTTTGAACAATACCGCATTAGTGAAGCATTGATGATTACCTATAAATTAATTTGGGACGATTTTTCGTCTTGGTTTTTGGAAATGGTAAAGCCGGAATATCAACAGCCAATTGATGCAAAAACATACCAATCGGTGATTCATTTTTTAGAAGATAACTTAAAAATATTACATCCTTTTATGCCATTTTTGTCGGAAGAAATTTGGCAACATATTACAACCAGAACTCCTGAAGAAGCCTTAATTATCGCGGAATATCCTAAATTCACGGCAGTAAATGAAGACTTAATAAACGATTTTAAATTTGCTTCTGAAGTAATTTCAGGAATAAGAGTTATCAGAAAAGATCATAATATTGCTTTTAAAAATAAGATTGAACTTTTGGCGATTAACCATGAGAATACATCACATTATTTTGATGCAGTTATTGAAAAAATGGGAAATTTATCTGGAATATCTTCTGGAGAAACTAAAGTTGAAGGCGCTTTAAGTTACCGGGTAAAATCAAATGAATATTTTATTCCTATGGAGGCCGATATTAATGTGGAAGAACAAAAAATAAAATTATTGGAAGAATTGAAATATACTGAAGGTTTTTTGCAATCGGTTCAAAAGAAATTAAGCAATGAACGTTTTGTCAACAGTGCTCCAGAACAGGTAATAGCAAATGAACGCAATAAAGAAGCAGATGCTTTGGCAAAAATTGAAACGTTGAAAGCAAGTTTAAACGGTTTATAATTTAAAATTTCATCTTTTTAATTTAATTTCCAAATTTTCTTGAATTGGCTTTTAAATGGTAAACTATTGACTACTTGTAATATAACAAAAACGTGCGGTAAAATTTACCACACGTTTTTTATTTATGGGTGAAAAATAAAACCTACATTTTTGAATCTATAAAATCTATGACTTCTTTCTCAACCGAGATTGCTTTTTCGTATATTTTTTCACCTTTAGCTATTATTTCTACTGCAAAAGCGCGATTTTTTATGTCTTTTGCGTTTATTCTTACATTAAAATAAGCGCCAACAACAGCAGTTCTTGCGCACAAAATGCCAACGGCAGCATCAGAAAGAGAACTTTGTATGCCTTCTTTTAACATGGCCTGCATTACTTCCATAGAATTATAGGCAGTTTCCATAATCTGAAACGGAATTTCAGTGGCATAGATTGTCGCTTTTTCTATGGCCTGTTTGCGTGCTTCTTTTTCTTCATCAGTAGATTTTGGCATTCTGAATCCTTCGATGATTTCATTAAAAGCATAGGTATCTTCATCCACCAACAGCAGTAATTTGTTTTTATAGGCCTGAGCTTTTACAGCCCAATCGGAAAAGAATTCCCATTTATCATCCCAACCAGTTTTATGTGATGATAAATTTGCCACCATAGCTCCCAGGGAAACGCCTAAAGCTCCAACATAAGCTGAAATAGAGCCACCACCTGGCGCAACAGATTCTGCCGCAGTTTCTTCAGCAAAATTACTTACCGTTAAATCAATCAGTTTTTTTGTGTTGTCCTTAAGTAAATACTCAATAATTTTTTCTTTCGGATTGAATGGTTTCAAATCGTCTAATCCAAGAGATTTTACGGCAATTTTTATTTTTTGTTCTTCTGAAATTCCTAAAGAGCGTTGTTGTTTTCGTAAAAAATAATCACCCGCTTCTAACATGGCTTTTAACGGAACTAACCCAACTAATTCTGAACCTGTAACACGCAAACCTCTTTCAATGGCTGATTTTGCAGATTCATCAAAAGCAATGTGCATAGGAGTGATGCTGATATTTGTTAAATTGTAAGATATTTGGGCAATGCCATATTCCTCAATGTACCAACCAATTCCTTTAACCGCTTTTAATTTTCCAGGAATTCGAATAGGTTCACCATTTTTATCCAACATTACTTTTCCTGAGACGCCATTTTCATGTTTTACCCTTCCGGCTTCACGAATATCAAAAGCAATGGCGTTGGCTCTTCTTGTTGAAGTGGTGTTTAAATTGATGTTGTAGGCAATTAAAAAATCACGTGCAGATATTGCAACTGCACCTGATTTTGCAACAGATTTGTTAAATTCTGCTGGACCGAAATCGGGTTTCCAAGCTGGATTTACCAATTTTTCTTTTAATCCTTCATATTCTCCAGCACGGCAATTGGCTAAATTTCTACGTTTTTCCTCTTTTGCGGCATTTTCATAATAATAACCAGGAATGCCCAATTCTTTTCCAACGCGTTCACCCAATTTATGAGCGTAAACGGCGGTTTCTTCCAAGGTAATTCCTGAGATTGGAACTAACGGACAAACATCAGTGGCACCAAAACGTGGATGTTCACCGGTGTGTTTAGACATATCTATTAATTCTGCAGCTTTTTTGATTAACCTAAATGCAGCTTCAATTACACTTTCTGGTTCTCCAACAAAAGTGATTACCGTTCTGTTGGTTGCTTTTCCTGAGTCTACATCTAATAATTTAACACCTTCAACAGTTTCTACTACGGCTGCAATGGCGTTTATTTTGTCAATATCGCGTCCTTCACTAATATTTGGTACGCATTCTATTAATTTTTTGTTCATTTTTTTTAATTTAAAAGTTCAAATTTAGGAAGTATATTTCAATTTTTTGACTTTCTTTCTGAAATAAATCGGACACACAGAATAGGTTTGGCGAATAAGTTTTATTTTTGTTTAAATTATAACATCTATATTTATTAAATGAAGAAAGTATTAATTACCGGAATGGCTGGATTTATTGGCCATCATTTGGCAAAATTGCTTGTAAAATCGAATTATGAGGTTGTTGGTTTAGACAATATTAATGATTATTACGACCCTCAACTAAAATATGCACGTTTAAAGGATTTGGGTTTTGATACCGATGCTATTGAGGATAATAAATTATTGAAAATAGCACATATTGCGTTTATAAAATTGGATTTAACCGACTTGCCAAATCTTAAAAATCTTTTTAAAGAACAGCAATTTGATTATGTGGTAAATTTAGCTGCTCAGGCAGGTGTAAGGTATTCCTTGGAAAATCCTCATGCTTATGTGGACAGCAATATTACCGGATTTTTAAATATCTTGGAAAGTTGTAGGGCTTTTCCGGTGGAACATTTATTGTTTGCTTCTTCAAGTTCAGTTTATGGTTTAAGCGAAGAAATTCCTTTTCAGGAAGACAATTGTACTGATCACCCTTTAGCCATGTATGCTGTGAGCAAAAAAGCAAATGAAATGATGGCGCATTCTTATGCGAATTTATACAACATTCCGTCAACAGGATTGCGATTTTTTACGGTATATGGTCCTTGGGGAAGACCAGATATGGCTTTGTATATTTTTACGAAAGCCATTGTTGAAGACAAAGAATTTGAAGTTTTTAACCATGGGAATATGAGTCGTGATTTTACTTATGTTGCTGATATTGTTGAAAGTATAAAGCGATTATTGCCTTTGGCGCCAAAAGAAAACAATCCGCAGTTTAACCCTAAAAAACCAGCTTCTTCTAAAAGTTCAAAACCTTATCAATTATTTAATATTGGAAATAATAGTCCAGTTGCTTTAATGGATTTTATAAAGGCCATTGAAAAAGCGTTGGGTAAAAAGGGAAAAATGGTATTTAAACCTATGCAACCAGGAGATGTACAAAGTACTTATGCCAATGTTGAAAGTTTATTTAAGTATATTAATTTTAAGCCCGAAACCAATTTAGAAGATGGTATTAAAGCTTTTGTAGACAAGTATTTGGAATTAAATACTTAGTTTCTTTAGATATTTGAGATAAAAAAAGAAGGCGTATTTTGTTAAATACGCCTTCTTTTTAATTCAGCTTTAAATTATAATTTATAGTCTAAAACCTAATCTTCCGAAGAAATAAGCGCCATCAGAACCCATTTGAACAGAATCCATTAAACCACCTTGATCAGTCCATCCGTCAAATTGTGGTGTTGGATATTTGTTAAAAATGTTATTTCCACCAACGGTAAATGTTATAGATTTAGAAACTTCATAAGAGAGATTTAAATCAACAGTCATTGCTTTTTTGTAGATGTCTTTACCATCTTCAAATAAGTTTAAATATACGGATCCATCACCATTAACATCATAATGCAAAGCTTCTGCTTTATTTGCTGGAGCGTATTCTACCCATTGAAAATCGTTTATCTTCACTTTGCTAAATTGTGTCAATGCAATATTTGCATTGAATTTTTTATGGGTAAAACCCATGTTTAATCCAAATTTATAGTCAGGGGCTGCAGCTTCAAGATATGCTCTTGAGAAAGGACTAAAGAAGGTATATTCATTTAGGTTTCCATTGTGGATTTTATCAATTTCTAAACTGTTTATGTTTCCGGTTAATCCAACATTGAAAGAACTATAAGCATTTATTGTTCCATTGTAAGTAAAAACCATATCAATTCCTTGTGTTTTGGTATCTACGCCATTTACAAAAAATTGAGCGGCTTCAAGACCAGGAATTCCAAGTCCGGAAGCATCAAAATTATCGGTCAAAACAATTCTGTCATCTACTTTTATTGAATAGGCGTCAACAGTTGCGGTAAATCCGCCTTTCTTAAAAGTAAAACCTATGCTTCCGTTTAATGCTTTTTCTTCTGTCAATTGATTGATGCCAAAACTTTTGGTAACGGTACTGTTATTTGCAGAAAGCAATGATGTTAATGATTGACCATTAACCATATTTGTGAATATTAAGTTGTAGTACAATTGTGCCAAAGAAGGTGCTCTAAAACCTGTGGATATGGAACCTCGGAACGATAAGTTTTCGTTCACTTTAAATCTGCTGGCAATTTTGTAATTAAATGTACTTCCAAAATCACTATAATCTTCATATCGCAAAGCTGTGGCTATAAGGAAATTATCGCTTAAATTAAATTCGGTATCTACATAAACGCCTAAATTACTTCGACTTCTGTCCACTTCATTATCCGGGCTGTATCCTGGAAATCCTTGGGATCCTCCGGGAAGATCAACTCCGTTAGAGTCAAACGCAACCGTTTGTGTAGCTGGATTTATCATTGGGAATCCGTCTTCATCATATAAAGCATAAGATGCTTCTTCGCCTGAAAAAATAATAAAATTCTCTGTTCGGTATTCCATACCAAAAGCAACACTTATTCCACTTAAGGCTTTTTCAAAATATTTATTAAAATCTACGTTGGTCGTATTTTGTGACAAACTATGTCCACCAGCATCAAAATCAGTTGGGGAGGACTCTTTCATAGAAGCATTATTACTGTTTTTTATATAATAGTGGAAACTGTTTTTCCCATAAGTGTTGTTGAAATCAATATTCCATCCATTTTCCATTAAATGCCTAACACCTGCGGAAACTGAAGCATCTATAATATTTGAGGTAATTTGCGGTGTAAAACCGTTAGGGTATAAACTTGGTACTGCGCGATTGTCTGAATTATCGGGATCTCCATCAATATATGCATCTCTTGAAAAAGCATTGGCATTGGTATCTCTGTAATTTCTGCCGCCAAAAGCATAAATTTCTGTATTTTCAGAAACAGGAATCATGGTGTTTATCATAAAATTAAAAGCATCAACAGCGGCACTTCCATATCCTTTTCTAGAATTAAACCCAGGACGTAATGTTTTTTCTTTTGACAGCAATTCTGTAGTGAAATTCATAAAACCTCTTTCACCAATTTTTACACCATAGTTTAAGTCCAATTTTGTGGTTTCGCCATCAAAACTTTTATCCTTTCCATCCAACCTGTTTTTTCCTTCCACATTGTATAAAGTTGCTCCGGCCTTTTCTGCCCAGCCTTCACCAATAGCGGTACTATAAGCCCCATAAGTTACACCTCCAGTAACGCCGTCGGTATTGTCTTTTAACACAATATTTATAACGCCGGCAATGGCATCAGAACCGTATTGTGCTGAAGCGCCATCTCTTAAAACCTCAATTCTTTTTATGGATGAAACCGGAATAGCATTTAAATCTGTTCCCGAATTTCCCCTGCCGCGAGTTCCAAAAACGTTGACCAGTGATGATTGGTGTCTTCTTTTACCATTTATTAAAACCAACGTTTGGTCGGGTCCAAGTCCTCTTAACGAAGCCGGAACAATATGGTCAGCACCATCAGAACCTGACTGTTTTGTGGCATTAAATGAAGGCGCAGCGTATTGTAAAATTTGTGTTAAATCAGCATTTCCGTTTTTGGTAGCAAGCTCACTTACATCAATAACATCAACAGGAACCGGCGTGTCAACAGCAGTTCTTTTGATGCTTCTTGAACCCACAACTTGAACTTCCAGCAACTGTTCACCACTTTCTAATTTAACGTTGATTACATTTTTGTTCGCAACAATTTCCTGTGATTGGTATCCTATAAAACTAAAAATAAGGACAGACCCTTTTTTAACGGATATTTTATAATTCCCGTTAAAATCGGCAACCGTGCCGTTG
>JBAZGP010000143.1:0-8247 GCA_041652835.1 Lutibacter sp.
AATATTAGATATAAATCCTTTAGAAAAAATAATGTAAATTTACTCGAACTTACTATTCAAACAAAAACCGAAATGGAAATAACAAAATATTCTAAAATTTACCGAATAATTCATTGGGCCATAGCAATAACGTTTGCGCTCTTGTTAATTACAATCTTTTTGCGATTAACGTGGCTAAATAAAAATAATGTGGCTGCTATAATACAAAATTATTTGAGTGATACCAATCTGTCCCTTACTCAAGATCAGCTTATTACTTTAGCAAAAAAGATAAGACAACCCATGTGGAGCTGGCATATTTATTTTGGATATATATTGACCGGATTATTTAGTACTCGTTTCCTATTACCTATGTTCGGACATATGAAGTTTCAAAATCCTTTTGGTAAAAATCTGTCGATAAAGGAAAAATTTCAAAAATGGACATATATCATTTTTTACCTTTGTGTCATTGTTTCGCTTACCACCGGACTTATAATTGCATTTGGACCAACAGAATTAAAAAAGCCAATGGAAGAAATTCATGTGCTTGGTATTTACTACTTGATAGGCTACATACTACTCCATTTGACAGGGACATTTATAGCGGAATTTACAGACCAAAAAGGAATTATTTCAAAGATAGTGAGCGGCTCAAAAACGGAAGATTAATGTCGAAGACTATAAAATATTTTATGTTTTTATCGATTTTTTAACTGAAAAATAATTTTAAAATTCGAAGATAAAAAATTTAAAGTTTTGCTTTAAAAACATCGAATTAGAGCAACTATTAAACGCTTTAATTAATATCAAAGACAAAGAAGAATTTTGCATATAAACAAACAGCTTTGCGATTTATGTTACAGAATATTCACAAACACAAAACTAATTTATAATTAAAATTAACTATCATGAACGGTAAAAACAACATTTCAATCGGGTTCTTAGTAATGGGCTTATTTATGGCTTATGGATTTATATTAATTTATCTTCGTGACCTTGCACCAGGCAAAGAAGAATGGATAGATTCATATTCTATGGGCAAACATTTTGAAACAAGGTTAGCCCACGTACACGGAAATTTATTTGCATTCTTAAACATTCTTATTGGTTATTTACTTTTAAGATTTAGGGATAAATTGAGCAATGTTAAAACAATTTCTTGGTTGGCATTAATAGGACTTCTTATGCCAATAGGCATTTTATCAGAAGTATATTTTGGATTTCCACCAATTTTTGTTTTAATAGGGGCTATCTCTATGACAGTTTCTGTTATTTGGTTAGGCATTTCATTTTTAAAAATTAAAGAATTAAACAATAATTAAACAATAACTATAATAAAACAATTAACAGTAATTAAAATGAATACAAAAAAAACAATTCGCTCTATTTCAGCCATTCTATTAATGGCCTTTGGTTTGCTAACTTTATTTTTAAGTGCCTCGGTGGTCTTAGACCTATTCGGCATCAGAGCAAAAGAAGGAAACTATGTTTTGTTAGTTGTTTGGGCTAACCTTATCAGCAGCATATTCTATTTATTATCAGCTTATGGGTTTTTAAAAATCAAAAATTGGACAAAGTTAGCATTGGGAATCGCTTCTGTTATTTTAATTATTTCATTTATATTATTAAAAATACGTATCAATAATGGCGGTGCTTATGAACTGAAAACAGTTAGTGGAATGATTGTTAGAATTATTATAACAATTGTATTTGCCCTTATTGCTTACTATACAATACAAAAAGATAAGTTAAATATACTTGCAAAATAAGCCGTACCTGTCTTATGAATTTTATGAGGTACGGACTGCTTTATTTTTATTTTTAAATAATGATATTTAAAGAATAAAGTTAAAATTCAATAAAATAGTATCGTTTATTTACTTTATAGAGTTATCAATCAACTCTTAAAATGAATTATATTCGCATTAATATAGGCGGTAATTTTCACTCCAATGTAACAATTTTGAGATTCAGCCGACTATTAACTCAAATTAAATGAATTTATATATTATAAAAATGAAAAAAATTATTTTATCATTAATCGTAGGTATTATGCTTATTCCAACAAGCGTAAAAGCCGATGAAGGAATGTGGTTTCTAATGTTTATTGAAAGACTGAACCATAGAGATATGGAAAAGATGGGTTTACAACTAACTTCGGAAGAAATTTACAGCATCAATAACCATAGTTTAAAAGATGCTGTCGTTCAATTCAACGGTGGTTGTACTGCAGAAGTGGTTTCAAAAGACGGATTGGTATTAACCAATCACCATTGCGGTTATCCTGCTGTAGCAGAATTATCCACAGCAGATAAAAACTATCTGAAAGATGGTTTTTGGGCCTCAGACAGAAAAGCAGAAATGAAGCCTTCCAGTTTATACGTTCGATTTTTTGTCCGTATGGATGATGTTACCAAGCGTATTTTATCAAAAGTAAATGATAAAATGACCGAATTGGAAAGAGAAAAAGCGGTTAACCGGGAAACTGCCTTAATTGAAAAAGAAAACAATGAAGGTGGAAAATATACTGTTTCGGTACGTCCTTTTTTCGAAGGAAATGAGTATTACTATTTTGTTTATCAAGATTATAAAGATGTTCGTTTAGTGGGAGTGCCACCAGAAAGTTTAGGTAAATTTGGTAGAGATACAGACAACTGGGAATGGCCGCGTCATACTGCCGATTTTTCTATGTTCAGAATCTATGCAGATGCTGAAGGGAATCCAGCAGATTATTCTCTAAACAACGTGCCATATCAACCAAAACATTATTTACCAATTAATATAAGTGGTGCAAATGAAGGTGATTTTGCAATGATTTTAGGTTATCCAGGAAGAACCAATCGTTGGATGGCAGCAGGCGGAATTGAGCAAAATGTAAAATTTGCCTATCCTGCTTGGGTTGAAGGTGCCAAAATAGGAATGGACAACATGAAAAAATACATGGAACAAAGCGATGCCTTGGATTTAATGTATGCTTCAAAATATGCAGCAACTGCAAATTATTGGAAAAACCGTCAAGGAATGATTGATGCGTTAACCAAATTTGGAACTGCAGAATCAAAAGCAGTACAAGAAAAAGAATTCAATAAATGGGCTAATAAAAAAGAAAATAAAGCCAAATACGGAAATGTAATTGATAATATCAATAAATTCTACGCTTTAACAAATGAGAAAACGCGTCATGATAACTATCTGCAACAATTGTTTAGAACAACTGCTTTTGGAATATCAGGAAGAACGATAGGGGCACAACTGGACTATTATGCCAAAGCAGATCCTGCAAAACAGAAAGAAATTGCTCCTAAAATAGCTGAATTGGCTGAAAAGATGTTTAAAAATCTATACCTTCCTGCTGAAAAAGATCTTTTGGCAGCCCAATTGAACTTGTATGCTACAAAATCCAAAGGATATGAAATAGCGCCAATGGTTGAGAAAATTGGTGCAGCAAATAATTACAATTATACAGAATATATAAATGAGGCTTTTGATTTGAGTATTTTAACTTCAAAAGAAAAAATTAATGCGTTTTTAGAATTGCCAAATGAAACTTTATTAGCGAACGACCCATTGTATATGCTTTCAAATGACATGGTTGAACATTATAATTTGAAATCAGATGAAATTGCAAAAGCGCAAAATGATTTTGGAGCTTCTTTCCGTTTGTTAATTGAAGGATTGCGTGAATCTAAAATAGGCAGTATTAAATATCCGGATGCTAATGGTACAATGCGTTTAACTTATGGAAAAGTCCGTTCATTGCCAGCTGACAATCGTAATGATGCTAAAATCAATAACTATACAACTTTGGATGGTATGGTTAAAAAATATAAAAAAGGGGATGAAGAATTCGATTTACCAGTACGTTTAATCGACATGAACAAAGGGAAAGACTATGGTCGTTTTGCGGACAAAGACGGTTCTATGCACGTTAATTTCCTAACAGACAACGATATTACTGGCGGCAATTCAGGTTCTCCAGTATTAAACGGAAAAGGAGAACTCCTCGGTTTGGCATTCGACGGAAACATCGAAGCAATGGCTGGTGATGTTATCTTTGATCCTAATTTACAAAGAACCATCAATGTTGACATTCGTTTCGTGTTATGGGTTATTGAGAATTTCTCAGGAGCCAAACATATTGTAGATGAAATGACATTGGTGAAATAAATACCAAGCAGAAAAGTTTAAAACCGTTCCGAAAGGGACGGTTTTTTTTAAGATTGAAATATTGGTTTCAATGCTAATCTTTTGATAACTGATGCTAATCTTCTATGTCTTTTTATTTTGATGCAAAAATTAACCCATTACCTAACTCTGGGGTTAAAGCTATTCGGGGCATTTTGCGGAGAATTAGGATTGGTAATTTTAGGGTTTGAAACTGCGGAATAAATAGTCCATTCACTTACAGTAAAAATAGGATTCGGGTTTGAAATTTCCAACTTACGAACCGCTCTTCCATCTAAATATTCCCAATTTGTGCCATTGCCGTCTTCACCAATAACCCCAAAAATATCTATTCTTGTACCAGTATTGTCTACCAATTCATACACATCATCACCATTTCCAGAAATATAGGTTGTTTCGATATCCGGAATATCATCAAACGCTATTTTGTAGTTGATGCCGGCAATAATGGCAAATCCACCAGCGGGAATTACAATTCCTGTTAAAGCCAAAGGAGAACCGGAAACTGTTGTTGCCCCGTTTAAATATTTATTCAGTTTCCATCCGGTTAAATTGAGTTCGGTATTTCCTCCATTGTACAATTCAACAAAACGTGCAGAAACATTATTTTTTGGGTCGGCAACTTCTGTAATCATCATTTTTGGGATAAAAACTGCACAAGCTTCATAAGCTTCTAAAAATTGAACGTCATTAACAGTTCTGAGCTCAAGAACATTGCTTAAAACGCCGGTGATATTTCCTTTTCCTTGCGGAAATAATTCGTTGGAAAAAGTAGCTTTTCCATTGGTAAAAACCAATAGTTTTGAAGACACATAACAGGTTTCCAAAGTCCTAAATCCATTATTGGTACCACTAAAATAGGTGAATGCCGAGCCCAACTCATTTTGGACCAGTTGCACATTTTTAACTTCTACCAACGTGTTTTCAAAAGCTGGATTTAAGACTTCTGAAATTTCAATTTCACGTGGTTTTATAATAAAATTTTGCTTGCTGTTGTAAATAAAATCGGCTATTTTATCTTCATCTATTTCAGTAATTGCGGTTCCTTTTGGAAATCCAATGGTTAAAACACCATCTTTTTTAGCCATATAAAGTTTATTCAGCTTTATAAAAACCTTGTCGCCCAATTTGTATTGCTCAAAAATTACAGTTGACTTCAATAAAATTTGAATTCCGGATGTTGCATCTTCAACAGCATCTTGTATCACCAATTTTTTCTCAAAACTTCCTTGTTCGTCGCTTGAAATCACATAACCTTCAACCACATAACTATTGCTTATGCCAAATTCGACCATGGTTTCTTTGTACATTTTTTTTACCTCATCCAAGGAAATAGTTGGCTGAAAAGCATTGGCATAATCGCAACGGGTTTCCGTTAATTTCACATCATCCGTATCGCGTAAATACAGCTGAAAATCGTTGTAATAATTGCTAAAAATTGCGATTACACTTCCTTTTCCTTCGGGCAACAAGTCATTTTTAAAACTGGCATAACCGCTATTTCTGACCATAACTTCACCTAAAAAATTACAGGAATTGTCAACACTTTCCAACACACGATTTACAGTTGCAGTATTTTCAACATTTCCATAAGATTTCCCCAATTCATTGGCTTTAAACTGCACATTTTCGATTTCTATGAGCATTTCCAGCATACTTTTATTCAATTCAGAAATGGCTACTTTTTTAGGAATTATTTCTGCAACTTCACACGAACGCAAAATGTATTTGTCGAGTTCCGAAGCTAAAATACCTTCCAAACCATCACCTGATGCTATTCCAATTTGCACGCTTCCAAAACTGTAACCAACCGCCAAACCTTTTAACTTCACATAAATTTTTCTACCCACATTATACTTTGTGTAAATATTGGTTTGATTGATGGAAATTTTAATGGCTGAAGTTGGGTTTTCCGCTTTATCCTGAATAGAAATTGATTTATAAATATTCCCAGATTTATCGCTGGAAACCACATAGCCTTCAATAATGACATCGGTTTCGATGATTTTTGCACCGCCAAAAGTGTACATTTCTTTTAGCTGTTGAATGGTATTAGTAGCCGTAATTTGAGGTTCGGTACAATTAACATTCGGCGTTTCAAAATCCCCGTCTTTTACACAGGTTGAAAAAGTGCTTATCACAACGATTGAAATAAGTAAAATTCTTGAGTTTTTATAAAAGTTCATAGCGTTATTTTTAAAATCTTACATATAAATTTAAGTAGTATGAGGTGTCGCCACCATACCAATATTTTGGTCCAAAAATGGGTTTTTCCAATTGTTTATCCTTTTTTAATTCCCGATAATTGGATTTTCTGGATTGTTCAAAACCTCCAGTTTTAAATTGTTCGCCCAAAATATTATTAATCCCCATAAAAAATCCAAGATAATATTGGTTGATTTTCCACGATTTTCCGCCTACAGCATTCAACAAAAAAGTGGGGTCAAATTTTTCCTGTGTCAGTAAATTGTCAACTTGTGATTGCGTAACCTCAACACCAGTTTCATCATCCAAAAAAGGTGTGCCGTCTGAATCCAAATAAAAATTATTGGTTCTTAATAAAGGAGAAATGTCCAAATAATTATTTGTTAAATAGCTGGCGTTGAGCTGAAAAAACCAATAAGCGGGATCGCGATATTCAAAAGTAGCAGAATAAGCCCTTTGTGGAGTTCCGGAAAGGTGGTAGTTTTTTAAATAAGCCGTACCGAAATCACTGTTTAAATCGTTAAAACTTTCAGAAATTAAGTACAAATTTGGATTGTTGCTGTACGTAAATTGCCCAATGGAACCAGCAGCCATCAGTTTTATTGCTGGTAAAACCTGATACTCAAAACTCGCTTCAACCCCCAATTGTTTTTTGTCGACTCCCGTAATAATTTCATTCACAAAATCGGCCTGGTCACCCAACAAACCTTCCGCAAAAAAGAAAGAAGTTTCAATGGCATCGCTAAATTTTGTGTAATAAGCCGTTAGCCTCGATTGTATTTTTGGCGACCTGAAAACATAACTAACATCGCCCGTAATTATTTTTTCACTGGTTAAATTTGGCGTTATGCTGTTATTAACTCTCGAATTGGAAAATGCCGTTTTTATGGTTGGGGCGTTTGTGATGTATGCACCGTTTACCGTTAACAAATGCCGTCCCGTAATTTTATAGGTAGCTCCAGCTTTTATGCCGAAATCCATAAAATTTTGTTTTTCTCCTTTTCCGAAGGAATTTTCAGAATAAGTGCCATTTTTAAACAAACCTTCTCGCTGATAATTGGTGTTTTTAACATTCAATGCCACAAAATAATCGATATTCTTTTGCGTTCCCTGCAATTGTGCAAAAGCACTTGCCGTAAAAGCATTTATAGTATAGTTGTATTGAAATTTATCATCCTCAAAAACATTTCTGTTTGGATTGTTTAAATCGTTTTGCTGAGCATCACCAAGCGCATATTGGTCTAAATCCACAAAACCATTTCCGCCCAACAAATCGAGCATATTTGCATAATTTTTAGAACTCAAATTTTTAAGGGAAACGCCAGCATTAAAATTAAGGTTGTTCGTCAATTTTGTGTTTAACAGTGAATTTGCTGAAAATTGCGTGTCATCAACCCGGTCTTCATACAAATAATACAGGGAATTTCCGTTATCTGCATTTACTTGATACAATTCAGTCCAATTTACCTGTCCGTTTTTTAAAAATTCCTGTTCGGTTAAATAGGCGTTTGCATAATCTGGACTATCCGGAAATCTTAAAAAATTGCTCGGCAAATATTTCCAATACGTTGGGTCGGGATTTGGCGCGTTAAAATAACCCAGCCGGCTGTTTCCAATATGCCCAAACTGATACGCCAAAGATGATTTTATAGTTGTGTTTTCACTTTCATAAAAATGGCTCAGCATTAAAACCGGCTCAAAAATTTCCTTGATTCTCGAATTTCGCTTATCACCTTCCTGGTTTCCCCAATAAGCATTGTATTTGTAGCCTTTTAAATCGTACACTTCCTGAGTGTTTGGCGATGATTTTCCGCGTTTATTGGGCGCTGCGAAAGCCGTAAAATTTAAACTGTGGTTGGTGGTCAATTTTTTTTC
>JBAZGP010000144.1:0-8205 GCA_041652835.1 Lutibacter sp.
AATATTTGTCATTCCGACAAAGGAGGAATCGCAACAAACTAGCACAGCATTATGAGATTCCTCGTACCTCGGAAGGACAAAAAAATGACATATAAGCTTAACTTAATGACATTGCCCCAGAGGGGTAAAATGTTTGTAGTCCGATGTTTAAACACCGGGTAGAAAATAAAAATTAATATGGTTTTGGCGACATTTTTGCTTTTTTCGCAAAAATGATGAAAAAACAGAACATTGAAATTTAGTTAAAACTGGTCAACACTAATCAGAGAAGTTCAGTTAAATATTAAAAGGTAAGAAATCATCAATCAAAAATGAATTATATAGGATCCAAACATAAATTATCGTCTTTTTTAAAAGATGCTATTATTGAAACTGTTGGGTCCGATTTGTCGAATTTGGTATTTTGCGATTTATTTGCTGGAACTGGAAGCGTTGGACGAACTTTTAAACCAATTGTAAAGCAGATTATTGCCAATGATATTGAATTTTACAGCTACGTTTTAAATCGGAATTATATTGGAAACCATCAATCTTTACTTTATGTGAAACACCTTAATTTCTTAAATAATTTAAAGGGATTAGAGGGTTTTATATTCCAAAATTACTGTGAAAATGGGAAAGAAGGTCGCCTGTATTTTTCTGCAGAAAACGGAAAAAAAATTGATGCAATAAGGCAGCAAATTGAAATCTGGAAAAATACCGGCGAAATCACAGAAGATGACTACTATTTTTTATTGGCTACATTAATTGAAAGTGCCGACAAAGTTGCCAATACCGCTTCGGTTTATGGCGCTTACTTAAAAAAAATAAAAAAATCTGCCCAAAAAGAAATGATTTTAAAACCTGCATTATTTACACCGAACAGCAACAAACATCAGGTGTTTAATGCCGATAGCAATGCACTTATAAAAAAAATAAAGGGAGATATTTTATATCTTGATCCGCCTTATAATCGGCGACAATATGGGTCAAATTATCATTTATTAAACACCATTGCCAAATATGATTTATTTGAACCTCAAGGAAAAACCGGTTTGCGAGAATATTATCGTTCCGATTATTGCAAAAAAAATGAAGTCAAAAAATCCTTCGAAGAGTTGATAAAAAATGCTAACTTTAAGTTTGTGTTTTTAAGTTATAATAATGAAGGATTAATGACTGAAAACGATGTAAAAGGCATCATGTCCACTTATGGAGAATACAGTTTAAAAACCACAAATTATCAGCGTTTTAAGGCCGATAAAACAATAAATAGAAATCACAAGGCAATTTCAACAGTTGAATATTTACACATTTTAAAAAAATAATAATGAAAGCAGTCCAATACAACCAACTTTTTGATGAACTAATAAAAAAATATCATGTTATTGATGATGTTGACCAAGTATTTGAAAATCCGTTTGACCCAACTTCTTTTGAACATTTATTGTACAGAAAAAACTGGATTGATACCGTGCAATGGCATTATGAAGATATCATTCGTTTGCCCAATATCAATCCGGCAGAAGCCTTGGTTTTAAAGAGAAAAATTGATGCTTCCAATCAGGATAGAACCGATATGGTTGAATACATTGACAGTTATTTTTTGAATAAATTCAAAAATGTAAAGGTTAAAAAAGGTGCTAAAATTAATTCTGAAACGCCGGCTTGGGCCATTGATCGCCTTTCAATTTTAGCCTTAAAAATTTATCATATGCGTGAAGAAGCCACACGCAAAACGGCTTCTGAAGAACACAGAACAAAATGCCAAGAAAAACTGACTATTTTATTGGAACAACGCATAGATTTATCTACTGCAATTGACGATTTGTTATACGATTTTGCTTCAGGAGAAAAATACGTTAAAGTATATAAACAAATGAAAATGTATAATGATGCAGATACAAATCCTATGTTATATAAAAAATAACGGGCTTGTTAAAAAGCGGCTAGTTGGCATTAAAATAACATTTCTTTTTTTAGCGCTTGTTGTTTTAAGCAGTTGTAAAAGTGCCGTGATTCCATCTTTTTCAACTCAGCAGCCACCTGCAACTCCAAATTATAATAATGCTTTAACTTGGGCTGTTTTACCCGATTCTTATCCTGAAAATTTAAAACACTGGCAAACAACCACAACAGATTCAGGTGCGGATATCTTCTATATTTATCCAACCTTAAATAACGAAAAAAAGGATTTAAGATGGAATGTGCCGGTGACTGATTCCATCCAGAACGACAAGGTAATTAATAGAGCTGTTTATTTTCAGGCATCAGCATTTCTAAATGCTGGGAAATTGTATGTTCCTTATTACCGGCAAGCACATTTAAGATCTTATTCTCAGTTTGAAAAAGGTGGAAAAGAAGCCTTAAATTTAGCCTATAGCGATGTTAAAGATGCTTTTAAAACCTATTTAAAAAAATACAACAACGGAAGGCCAATCATTATTGCAGCTCACAGTCAGGGAACTACTCATGCCATACGCCTTTTGAAAGATTTTTTCGACGGAAAACCTTTGCAAAATCAGCTTGTTGCTGCTTATATTCCGGGAATTGCCATTAAAAAAAATGAATTTCAACAGTTGAAATTGATGACCAATCCAACTCAAACTGGCGGATTTGTATGTTGGAATACCTTTAAAAAGAATTATTATCCGAAAACTTATGATAAGTTGTTTAAAGGAACTGAAGTCTCTAATCCTGTTGATTGGGATACCAGTAGTGAATCTAAACGCTCAGACCATAAAGGATTTTTATTTACCAACAATAAATTATATACCCAAGCTTTCCGAGTATATGTAAAAGATGGCATATTATGGACCAGTTTGCCTCATTTCCCTTACCGCTTATTAGCTATTAAAAAAAAGAGATATCACAAAGGCGATATCAATTTATTTTGGGAAGATATTAGAGAAAACGCAATGCTACGCGTAGAATCCTATCTTAAAAATTATCCGAAGATCAATGCAAACAAAAAATAAATTGATTTGATGGAAGTTTTATCATCTTAATGAAGTACACAATCTAAAATATAAAAAAAAACAATACAAAATGTTACAAGAAGGGTGCTTAATCGTCATAGATTAAATACCTCTTTTATGAAAAATAGCTTTTTAATTTTAATTACAGTATTAGCACTAACTTCTTGTGCATCAAAATCATCTTTTAATTCTTTTTATGAAGATAATAAAAAGGAATGTGAGTTTTCAATAAGTACGTCGGCATTTATTGCGAATTTATTTATACCAAAAAAGGAAATCGGAGAATATAAAGCATTGTTTAAAAAAGTGAAACATTATAAAGTAATGATCTTTTCAGATGCATCAACTTCCTTAGACAGAAAATTTGAGCGATTTATTAAACAAAAAAATTATGAAAAAATTCTCAGCATAAATCAACAAGGAGATAAAGTTCAACTTTATTTTTTACAGGATAAAAATGCAATCAGGGAAATTGTGTTAAAAGTTAAAAGCGACAATGATTTTGTGGTTCTCGGATTAAAAACAAATATATTAGAAAGTGATTTCAATAAAATTATTGAAAATTCAGATATAAGGATTTCTGGTAATTAAAATTCAAAGAATAAAAATAACCCATTTAAAATTTAATTTTAAACGGGTTATTCAGTATAAATAGTTAATGATAACTACTTACTCTTTGCTACTTTTTTTGAAAAGGTATATGTAATACCAATGTTTAAGCCAAATGAAGAATAAGGAGCCACAGATGATAATGCTTTTGATGGGTCAGTATTAGAAGTGCTTAAATCATCCTCATAGGTAATTTCTGTTGGTGCATACAATGTTCCAAAAACTGGGTGAACTAAAGGAGCATCTCCTAAATTCCAAGTTGAAGAGGGCATTGCTGGAGAACCTGCATAAAGAGCATTTGCTGGAACAGGAGGTGTTGTGATTGTTAAAGCTGTAAATTCAGAGTAGTCTCTTGTCACATTTATTCCTAAATATTCCAATTCAGCAAATAAATTTAAATTTTCAGTTAATTTGTATTTATAGCCAATTGCAGCTGTAAACCCTAATGGTATTCTTCCGTGGTAATCAGTTTTTCCAACAGTCATAACAGGACTACCAAATGGAGTTGGGTTTGTCCTAGTAAATTCAGCCTCTGTTTTCCCACCAACTTTAGTAACAGCACCTATTCTTCCATAAATGTGTTGGTTAAAATTATAAACCAATGCAGCTGTTAACCCATAAGCTCTTGCGTGTGCAGTACCTTCTGTGTATTCAGAAATTGCTTTAGCATCGTTTGTTTTATAAGAGCTAATATCTTGATCTTCACCATGTAAATAGCCTAACCCCAATTCAACACCAAACATGTCATTGAAAAAATAACCGGCCTTAATTTGAGTGTTTAAACCTTCGCCGTAACTTCCATAATGATTGCTAGCCTTAGACCAATCATCGTTTAAAGAAGTTCCAGTTAAAATACCGGCACTTCCAATAGAATATCCACCACTGGCGGAAACGTAAAACTGTGCGCTTGCACTTGCTGAGATTACCAAAGTAATCAATAATAGTATTTGTTTTTTCATAATTATAAAGTTATTTGAATAATAAACAAATATAAATTTTAAATGGGAATATTGTGTCATGATTGTTACCTAATTATTTGCATTTGTTGTTAATATATTTAATGTAATTTATTGGCTTTTTAATTGCATAATAATTAATTTTTATTAACTTTTTTAGTATTCCTAATAAAAACTTCAGTATCAATAATAATAATCGGTCGTTTTAGAAAAGTATATTCGTCCAATATCAATTGTCGGTAGTGGTTTTCCGTTAATCGTTGATTTTTTAAGTCCATTAGTTTATATTTTTTTGCCATTTTGCTAAACAAAACCTCATAACTTTTTGTAAGTTTAAACAATTCATCTAATTGCTTTCCCGTAATGGGTTGTGTTTTAAGTTCCTGCAAAATAAAGCCTGTTGTATCCATTTCTTTTAAAATCCTTCTACAGGTATCACAGGTTTTCAGGTAATAAATTTTTTTCATGGTTTTTAAGATATAGGTTAAAATTAGTGCGTTTTTATTTTAAATTTGAATACTTTTAAAAAAAATCAAAACAATGCAAAAACAATTTGAAATAATTAAACAGTCAAGAAAATTAATCTTAAAAACTATTGAAGAACTTTCCATTGCGCAATTAAATAAAATTCCGAACAAATTTAAAAACAACATTGCCTGGAATATTGCCCACGTGGCGGTAACACAACAACTTTTATGCTACAAATTATCAGGATTAAATTGTTTGGTTTCCGAAGAAATGATAGCCAATTTTCAAAAGGGAACAGCGCCCACTTATACCATTTCTGAAGCTGAATTTGAAACAATTAAAACGCTGTTTTTAGAATTGCCAATTAGGCTGGAAGAAGATTACAATAAAGGAATTTTTAAAAATTATATAGAATACAAAACAAGCGTTAACATTACTTTAAACCATATTGATGACGGAATTAGTTTTAACATTTACCACGAAGGAATCCACCTTGGAATAATACTTGAATTAATGAAGTTTGTATAAACTTATGATATACTTGCAAGAGCGGAGATTGGCTTTTATTTGCAGTTAGGGAAATAGCTTGAAATAAAAATCAATATTCTTTATTTTCATTGAATAAAAAACAATTTTAAATATGACACGGAAGGAAATAGCCAATTCGGGGTGGGAATTATTAAAAAGAACGTTTTGGGAATTTATTGATGATAACGGCATAAAGTTAAGTGCTTCTTTATCCTACTACACCATATTTTCATTGCCACCTTTGTTGATTATTATTTTATCTATTATCAGCTTTTTCTTTGGAGAGGAAGCAATAACTGGCAGATTCTTTGGTCAAATAAATGGGATGGTTGGCAATGAAGCAGCGATACAAATTCAAGAAACCATTAAGAATATTACGTTATCCAACAGCAATACCTTTGCGGCTGTATTAGGAGCAATATTACTGCTAATTGGTGCTTCAGGTGTATTTGCAGAAATACAAAGTTCCATAAACTTTATTTGGGGATTAAAGGCAAAACCAAAAAGAGGAATTATGAAGTTCCTTAAAAACAGATTGATGTCTTTTTCCATGATTGCCTCCGTAGGGTTTTTATTATTGGTCAGCTTAATGGTTAATACTGTTATGGATATTATCAATGACCGTTTGCTCATGTATTTTCCAGACTTTACTGTTTATTTATTTTATGTTTTTAATATTGTAATCTTATTTATCACCACAACAGTATTGTTTTCAATTATTTTTAAAACACTTCCCGATGGGGAGCTTTGTTGGAAAGATGCTTTGATTGGCTCAAGTTTCACTTCCTTTTTCTTTATGTTTGGTAAGTTTGCTATTGGATTTTATTTAGGAAGTTCTACGGTAGCAACGGTTTATGGCGCTGCAGGTTCCGTAATTATTATTTTAATATGGGTATATTATTCTGCTATTATTTTATATTTTGGAGCTGAATTTACCAAAGTTTATGCCAATATATATGGAAATAAAATCATCCCCAATGATTATGCAGTTGAGATTAAAGTTGAAGTAATTGAATTAAAAAAATAGCGAAACTACAAGTCAGGAATTAAACCAAAACCGAAGAATGGTTATTCTTTTGCTGAAAATGGACTTAATTATGGTACTTTTGTTCCACAAAATAAGCACACATCATTTTTGATTGATACCTAAAATAATGTTGCGTAAATGTCTTTTAAATCAACAATATAATTTAAAACAGATGAAATTTAACACCAAAACAATCCACGGAAATCAAGAGCACGATCCTTCTACCGGAGCGGTAATGCCACCAATATATCAAACTTCAACCTATGCACAAACCTCACCGGGAGTTCATAAAGGTTATGAATATTCAAGAACTGCAAATCCAACCCGCACAGCACTTGAAAATGCCTTTGCAAGCATTGAAAATGGAAAATTTGGACTGGCATTTGGATCTGGTTTGGCCGCCATTGATTGTGTGTTAAAGTTATTGAGTCCGGGTGATGAGGTAATTTCTACCAATGATTTATATGGAGGTTCCTACAGAATATTCAGTAAGATATTTGAAAATTTAGGCATTAAATTTCATTTTATCGGAATGGAAAACGCTGCTAAGATTGAAAATTTTGTATCAGAAAAAACAAAATTGATTTGGGTTGAAACGCCTACAAATCCGATGATGAATATCATTGATATAGAAGCAGTTTCAAAAGTAGCAAAAAAACATCATGTTTTATTGGCTGTTGACAATACTTTTGCAAGCCCTTATTTACAAAATCCGTTGAATTTGGGAGCTGATATTGTGATGCATTCGGCCACAAAATATTTAGGTGGACATTCAGATGTGGTGATGGGCGCTTTAATTGTAAATGATGCAACACTTGCTGATAAATTGTATTTTATTCAAAATGCATGTGGCGCTATATGTGGACCAATGGATAGTTTTTTAGTGTTGAGAGGCATTAAAACCTTGCATGTACGTATGCAACGCCATTGTGAAAATGGTAAGGCAGTAGCTGAATTTTTAGCGAAACACCCAAAAATTGAAAAAGTATATTGGCCCGGATTTGAGAATCATCCAAACCATGAAATCGCAAAAAAGCAAATGAAAGATTTTGGTGGCATGGTTTCGTTTGTTACCAAAGGTAACAACATAAAAGACGCTTTTAAAATATTGGAAAACTTAAAACTATTCACCTTAGCTGAATCATTAGGCGGTGTGGAATCTTTATCTGGCCATCCTGCAAGCATGACACACGCATCTATCCCAAAAGCAGAACGCGAAAAAACAGGCGTTGTAGATTCCTTAATACGATTAAGTGTTGGAATTGAAGATATCGAAGATTTATTGGCCGATTTAGACCAAGCATTGCGTTTAATTTAGGTAATAAACATAACCAAAATGAACCCATAACAGCCAGTCGTTAAATTTATTGGCTGGGTCGTTTTTAGCATTTAAGCCATCTACATAGTTAGAAAAGAAATATTGCCAGCGAGATTCAACCAATAAATCGGAATATTCGCTTAATTTATAGCGTGTTCCAATACCAAATGTAGCCGACATAGTAATGCCCGGTGAGTCTTTGGATGCACCCGGATTTAAATTATTGTCCCATTTTGGATATAAAACTCCTGGAGCTGTCCAATCACCCGCTCCTGAATCACCCGTATCATAAGTTGAAGAAATAGAAGGATCATAATAATCGACAAAAACACCTCCACTTAT
>JBAZGP010000145.1:0-8198 GCA_041652835.1 Lutibacter sp.
TAGTAAGTAAATTATTCTTAATTAAATGGTTTTCTACTTCATATTGGTAATTTTTAATGGAAGTATCTAAATAGTTAGCAATTCCTCCCAACCCAACTCCATTAGGATTTTCTGCTAAATACTTCAATATTTTTAAATCTTTAAAAGTATAACCATTTGCTATAATATTGTTATTCTTTAAAGTGATATTAATATCCCCAGTATAAATACAATCTTCTAATAAACTAATTGCTTTTCTTGGAGTATTTCTGCAATTTTGAGCAACAATATTGTAAATATTAGGGTCTATGTTGTCATTTTTAAATACTCTTTCCCTATATTGTTTTACTATCAATACTAATTCATCAATAACATAGTCATCAAGTTCTATTTTAATTTTGAACCTATCTACAAATGGTCTGCGGTTTTTCATTATTTCGCCCAGTTCAGTAGTTGCACCAATCAATGTAAATGGTTCAATTGGTTTGCCATCATCCTTAAAGTCTTCCATTATGGAATAAAGACGTTCTGCTATAATTCTTGGCAAACTATGAATTTCATCCATAAATATAACGCCATTTTTTACTTCCATCAATAGCCACTTGAATTCTTCAATATCACTCATATTAGCTGTGATAATCTCTTTAAATGGTACGTTTAATTCGTTAGCAATAATTCGTGCCAAAGTGGTTTTTCCGCATCCTGCCTTTCCACTTATTAAGGTGTGAGGAAAGACAATTCCTCTTGCCTTAGTTCCAGTAATATAGGATTGAATCTTGTTTTTTGATTTTTCTTGTCCAATATATTCGGTAAAAGATATAGGTCGGTATATATTGGTAGGATTTGGATTGATAGGTAAACTTACTTTAGGAATAGTTAAATCTTTTTGCTCCGAACACTCTATAGATTGTTCAGTAACTTCCTGAATTATATCTGCAGCTGGTTTAACATACCATTCTGCAAGTTTTTTAAAAGGGTTTTTCATCTTTTATCTAACCTCATATCTTTTATTTTATTCAAACATTCTTGGCACACAAGCCAAAATCCGTGTTTTCCTGTTTTGTGATTCAATCCCCCTTTAACAGTTTTTGCAGGATTAATTTCACATATTTCGCAAGGAATATGTCCGTTTTTTAATTTGCACATTTTACTGTCACCATTTTCTCATTTTACAGGTTCTTGGTTTCAGATTAATTTCAATATAAGTTTTTCCTGTAATTTTTTGTTCTGGTTTGGTTATTCGGTCTTTTAATGTACATATACAATTTGGATAATTTTTTGCACCAATACAGGTTCCTTCTTTTAATTTCTTAGGACATTCAGTCATTACTTAATCCTTTCTTTTATTTATTATTATACCATAAATGATTTGTCATTGTCAAGAGCTATTTATGGTATTTTTTTAAAATAGTTTCAATAATTTCTGTATATCTTTTCCACACCCAATCCCAATCTATATTATTAAGGTTTCCCCAAGAAAAATTAAATTCTTTTTCCAGTTGTAAAAACGCTAAATCAAGGATATTCATTTGCCCCCCTTTCTATAATTTTATTCCAAATAATGAGCGAAATGAATCAAACATAGAATAGTCTTTAAAAAACATATATCCATTGTCTAATTCCAGCCACCCTACAATATCTTTAGAATATTTATAATCAGCTAAAGATTTATCCAATTCTACACGTTCTTTAGTTCTGTATTTTGGGTCTCCTACAGCAAGATGGGTAATTCTTTTTACAACTTCTTCCTCATCTTCTTGTTGACAGATATAAAAAACAAGTTTCACTCCTTCCGAAGGAGTTGTAGCATCCCAGTTTTTATAATAATAAGGAACCTGAAGTGTTTTAGCAATAAGAGTTTTCCGATTTTTTATCATCTCACCAAAAACCTTTGGTATAGCTCCAAATTCAAACTCAGCAGACCCCATATAATCAAACCTACAAAACTGTCTTAATAGGTTACTTGCTTCTTTATTAAATCCCGTTACCTGAAGTCCATAAGCTAATATTGTTTCAAGTAAATTCTCTGGTTCTTTTTCAAACGGTTTTTTGAGCCGTTGTATTAAATAGGATTCGTGCATTTTTCCTCCTTCTTTTTTCTTAATTCTCTTTCAGTTATTCGTTCTTCTCGGAGCCAATGAGGGTTTGTACCACCTTCCTTAGCCACATTGCGAGGATATCCAAGTTTTAAAAGTTTATTTTCAAGGTAATTCATTTTTATCTCCGTTTTAATCTCCCGTCTCTCCGAGGAGCCACTCCACTAAAGCAGGTGTCGCATTTTCTATTATATTCTACATTTTCCATTTGTGGTATTACTTAACAGTCCAGTTTTCTTTGACTGTTTTAGAGCGCTTCAGCCCGTAGGCATACTGTATTTATTGCTTGTTTCTTATCGCTCTCTCAAATCAATTACTATAATTATTATTTGTTCTATTTTTATTTTTTATTATACTATTTCATATTGTCCTCCTTTCTTTCAATTGGGGGGTCGGGGGTTATTGTTTGAGAATTATTTTTTAATAATTCCATATTTTCAGCCCAAATGGTTATTTGTTCGGCAATTCCAAAATGTAAAAGTTCAAAATGTATAGCTGCAAAATGTACTCCCATTTTACAGATTCTTCCATTGTTTATCTCCTTAATATTTATTTATAAATCATTGTATTATTTTTGACTTCTTTTTTAGCACAAATAGCGCACGATTGAATAGGGATAATTCCGTGCCTACAACGGTTTGAGGTTTCTGTTTCCGATACCAAAAAAAGGTTCATTTCGTTTAAGTTCATTGGTTGTCCGTTCTCCTTAAATCTGGCATATTGGTACATTCTAACCCCCTTAGTTTAGGTTCGTTAAAGTATATATCCCAAGGTCAACTTTTTCTTGGGTCTCCTTTGTGGTTTCACCTAAAAACTGATTGCGATATTTTGAGGTAGTATTACTACATTTCCAGCCGTCTTTATTAAGATAGGTTTTACCATTATTATTAATAAAAACAATAATGGTTGAATAGGATTGAAAATATGTTCCGTCACAGGTTTTTATTTCAAATTGATTAACAACTTCCCTGCCACTGTGAGGACTGATTAAATTACTTATCTTTATTTTCTTTATCTTGTTTATTGGCATTTTCTAACTCCTTTTTTGTAAGGCGATATATTGGTTGGTCTTCAAATATTATATCAATGATTTTTTTGGTCATTTTTATCCTCCTAAGATTTCTGTACGATAATATTCGTGAGCGGAATCTTCAATATCAAAATATATTTCGTGCCCTGACGGAGTAGTCAAACAGAAAACATTATCACCGTCTTGAATGATTCTCTTTGTGTCCTCGGTTTTTATGCCAGCAGTAATTAAACCTGCCTGGACAAACTCAATAGGGATTTCCGTTTTGTTGAGTGTTTTATTTCTGTAATTTTTCTTTGTCATTACAAACCTCCAATTTTGGTTAACAAATATTACTTTATCACTGAAAATATTTTTGTCAAGAGCTATTTTTATATATTTTCAATTCGTTTATTTAATTTCCTCCTGTTTTAGTGCGTCAAAGCCAGACAAAACAACTTTTTTAGGTTCCGTTGATTCTTGTTTCTGTTTTCTGGTCTTTGGTTTTGTTGTTGGTTCTATGCCACTTAAATTAAGGTCTTGCTCAAAGATTAACTCTCCTTTCTTGAATATACTTACTCCTCCTATTGTAATTGTTATTCTATAATCACCTGATATACTATCAATTCTGGTTGTGTTTTCGTGTTGTTGTACTTCACCTTCTCCTATAGTAAAAAATGCTAACATTATTTCCTCCTCTTATAATACTGATGATTGACTTAATTTCCAGCCCATAGAGCGCAAAGTTTTTACTATTAAATCGTGAGTTTTCTTTATATTGGCGGTATTATAACCCAGGTTGGTTAGTTTGCGAAAAATTTCAATAATTTTAATTGATTGTCCAAAAGGTGTTAGTTCCTCAAGATAATTCGCTATATTTTTGATTGTTTTGGAAGTTAACTTTTTCATTTAATTCCTCCTTTTAATATATTAGTTTTCCCTTAAAATATCTCTGGTCTGGGTCTCCACCGTACGCTTTAACAGCAGCTTTCCAGTTCTCAAGGTCATTCGTTGGAGTAAATTCGTTGCGGTACATTGAGCCACATTCGTGTTCATATCCCCAAACTTCACACATTATAGGGGTCATTGGTTTATCTGATTTCGCTCGTTCAATCGCTATGCAAGCCCACCCCATAGGATTATAGCCGATTGTTCCTTTTAATATTATATTACTATACATTTTACCTCACCTCCTTAATAGATATTGCCATTTTGCCAGCGTTCCAGTCTGTACGGTCTGCTAAACGTGAGAAGCTAGCGGTTGTTAAATCAAGTATCTTTCCCTGTTTATATAGTTTCTCATTAGGTCCTCGGTCAATAACTTTAATTATAATACTTTTATGGGTTCGCTTATTATATATTCTTACCATACTATTAAGCGGATAATCCCAAGAAGCACAGCCGTTAGTCCAAGGATAAACGTGTTGTCCGCTTGCGGTTTCCCAGTCATTAAAATAGGTTGCATATCCTGATATTGAATCTCTGGCACGTTCTCCTAAAACTTCTCTTGCCATTCGTTCAACGTCCAATTTAGGTCCTGGACATTGTATATGGTGTCTTTGTATTTTAGTTATATTATACCGTTTTAATAGGTCTCGGCATAATTGGGCTAACGCTATCTCTTGTTCAGAAGTAAAATTATTATTACCAGTCAATACAATTCCGATTGAGCCAAGGTTACGTCCTTTTGCGTGCGCTCCTGTTCTGTTTAATGGTCTGCCAGTTTCAACTGTTCCATCAGCCCTAATAACATAATGGTAGCCGATTCCTGTCCAGCCTCGTTGTTTATGCCATTGGTTGATTATCTGGGCTGACACGTCTGGGCTTGCGGTATGGTGTATTATAAGAGTGTTAACAAAACGCTCAGCGTGACAATACGAGGTAAAGCATAATAACATCATAACAGCTAAAATAAGTTTCCTCACGGTCTCCTCCCTTTTTATTGGTTGACTGCTTCAAAACCTGACAAAGCAACTGGTTTTTTTGTTTCTGGTTCTGGTGTTGGGTCTGTGTTAGGTTTCGTGGTTTTAACAACTGGTTTATTATTAATCTTCTGCCAGTGTGTTAATATCTGCTCATCGCTAAACTTCTTGTAATACTTAACCCCAAACATAGCTCTATTAGGGTCTTTACTCATTATATCTTTAATCATTTCACCTCGTGTCATTGTTTCCTCCTTACCTATTTTTTAATAAACACATAACAAGTACTCCTAAAATCGGATGCCCTGTAAATATTATTAAAAACCCTAAAATAATATTCATATTTCCTCCTTAAGGTTTATATATTACCATATTGGTTTATTCTGTCAAGAAGTTTTCCACAGTTTTATCCACAGAGGATTAGGTTGTTAACAACTTTGTGTATAAGTTTTCAGGTGCAGTTTTGGTCTGGTTCTGGATGTTTTCCGTCTGTAAAACTATCCCTGAGGTTCTCTGAGGTGTGCGTTTACCGTCGGGCTATAGTCTATGTATGCCCTGCCTTGTGCGTGGTCTGTTGGTCTCGGTGTGTTGTTCAACGTCCTCGGTTACGTGTTTACGTCTCACGCTAAACAGGTTTGTTCTGCAAGTCCTGCGTTTCGGATTATCCTCAAAAAATCTTTCAATCCGTTTCCGCAATTTTTTAGCTTTTTTTGTGATAGTTTCCTAAAAATAATCATTCTCACGGTTCCTCCTTTTTTATGGTTTAATTACATTACAGAAAACAACGCCCGCTGCAATACTTCAGCGCCGTCTCTTATATCTTTGATGTTATGGTCGCCAAACAATTTTTCAGCTGCAGGATTTCCCTCAAGTAATGCGTTTATTGCCACAAATACAAAACGAGCTCCATCCGTGTCAGCGGTGTTGATTAATTCGTCTAGGTCTCTGTCGTCAACTTCAGCATCCGTAATTATTATAGCGCAACGGTCTGTTGTGTCTGGGCTATTCTGTTTCAATTCCTCAGTGATTGCAGTTACGGATTCGGATAAGTGAGTTCCACCTCCTAAACGGTTTGCTTTATACTGTGCAACTAATTTTTCATAGGTGTAACTTTCACAGTCAGGAATAAAGGTGGCTACATCATTAGCAAAACCGTAAATAGCAAAATCAGCTGGAGCCCCTTGCCTTATAGCTTTTTGTAAAGCATCTGCTATTGTTTTGACTGTTTTAAGTGCCAAGACAATAGGTTCCTTATTATTTTCGCTATAACTTCCCATTGACCCCGAACAGTCAACAATGATAGCTATTTTTGTTTTATTTTCTCTTACTTCTTGATTAATGAACAACTGGTCAATATCCGTATGTACGTCAGCCAGTTTTGAATTATTTAAGGAAGTTCCTTCCTCATCAATTAATCTTTGGTCTCTTTTAATGATTAAAGCTTCCTTAATCAATTCGTCCAGTGTTTGGCGTGCGTCAATTTCCTCAACGTGTTCATCAGGTTTTAAGGCGTCAGGGTCAATTGCTTCAAAGCCTAGAAGTTTCGTTTTGCCGCTCTTGCCAAAAGCTTTACTTTGAATAAATTTCAGTTCTTGTTCAGCAGAATCTCTGTTTTGATAAGCCTTACCTATATCTCTGTCAGCTTCGCAGTGTTGTTTCTTTAGGTCTTGTAACTCTTTGACTGTTTCGCTGTATGTTTGGGCTAGTTCGGTTATCCTTTCATTTTTTTCCTGTATCTTGTTTTGTGTTTCTTGTGCTGATTGAGAATTTCCTTCAGCTTCTTGTCTTCTTTTTTCATAGTTTAATTTTTGACGTTTAGATTCATTGAGACGTAAAGTCCTGCGGGCTGACTTATAATCCTCATATTTTTTTTCGTATTTATCAGCCAATTCCTTCTTTTTGTCTTGAGAATCTTTCAGGTCTTTTTCAGCTTTTTTCTCTTGTTTTTGGTATTCTTTGTATTTATCTGATAATGATTCGCCTTCTTTTTCGTTTTCAGATTCACCATTAGAATCCCCTTGTCCAGTTCCAGCTTCTTGTTTTTGCTGTTGTTGTGGGTTTGACAAAACCTCACCAATTAAAAGTTTTGTCAATTCTTTTGCTGGCAAAACGAGGTCTTCTGTTTGTTTTGTATTTTTTGATAGTGCAACATCAGCAAAAGTGGATAGTTTATTTATAATCTTAACGGTTTCAGGATTATAAACTGTTGCAGGGTCAATTTTATGCCCAACTAAAATTAGCCCTTTCAATACTTGCTGTGGGATTGGTTCTTTTGCTAAATCAGCTGCGTGACGTTTGATTACATCCTGAATTAGTTTTTGTTGAAAATCCACAGCATTTGGGTACTGTTCAACTGTTTTAGCATCAATACGTATATCCTCTAAACAATTCAACGTTTCGTGCTCTTCTTTTGTTAAATTGTTTTTTGCTGAAATATTTATCTCGGTATAACGTATATGAGCTGTTTCGTGTAATAACGCCCCAAGAGTAAAATTGATAGCGTTATCTGCTAACTCTAAAGGAAGGACAATGGTTTTGCCGTCCGTTGAAGGTTGAGCGTTTTCCTCAAACACTAGCTGCACGTTCACTGTTTCAGCAAAGTGTTTTGCTAGTATTTTATAGGTTTGATTATACATTCGTCCTCCGTTTAGTAGTTAGGTTGGTCTTTGTTTGTGTCTTTGTAAACAGTCAATCCAAAACACACTTTAGCAATCTGTTCCAAAGCATCACGTTCCCTATCCGAAGCAGTTACGTATGCGGAATTATAAAACCCATAACTTAAAGAATCCGCTACGGTGTCGCCGTTTCTGATAGCTTCAGCTATTCTTTTAACTGCCCTGATTGAAAATGCTACACGTAAGTTTTGAGCACTTATTACTCTTTTAACTTCTGCATAAAACTTTTTAAGAGCTTTTGTTGTTTCAGCATCGTTGCAATTAAAAAGTTCTTTGAAGTCATTAGGATTTAGGTCTGGTACATTCACAACAGCGCAACGGTCAACTAATGCAACGTTGACTTTATTGGTTCCTGAATATTTAGCGCCGTTTGGATTGCAGGCTAATATTAATCTGCAATCTTTATGTAGATTGATTATCTCACCGCCTTTAGCGTCTTTAATAAAAATCCTGCGATTATCCAAAAGTTCGTGCAAGAAAAACTATTTTGACGCAGGCATTGCGTTAAATTCGTCAA
>JBAZGP010000146.1:0-8166 GCA_041652835.1 Lutibacter sp.
TTAGAATTCGGTACCAAGTATTTTTAACCATTTCATTTTTTAATGGTTTATCATATTTTAACCACTAACCACTAACCTTTTAACCTTAAACCTTTAAACTTTAAACTTTTTAACTTTTCAGCATAATGATTTATATCCTACACGTTTTTTATGGTTTAATAATGGCATATTTTGGGTTGATTTCCCCGGGAATGTTGAATATGACTGTACTTAAAATCAGACTTCATGTGGGTAAAACCGAAAGTATAAAATTTGCTTTTGGAGCGGCTTTGATTATTTTTATACAATCTGGAATTGCATTATTTTTTGCTGAATTTTTTGTTGAGAATCCGAAAGTGATTGAAATATTAAAAACTGTAGGTGTTTTTGTATTTTTTATTTTAGCTGCTTTTTTCTTTTATCTGTCCCGAAAAAAAGTTGAAGGAAACAATATAATTAAAAAAGGAAACTTTTTTGTTAAGGGCTTGGCAATATCATCTGTTAATATGTTGGCAATTCCTTTTTACTTGGGAATAAGTATTTTTTTGGCTGCCCAAAACAAAATAATAATTGAACAGCCCTACATTTCTTTATTCAGTTTTGGTGCATCAATTGGGGCATTTTCGCTATTTTATACCTACATATTCTTTGCGAAAATTATAAGTCAAAAAATTTCATTTATTGCGACCAACATTAATATCATTCTGAGTTTGTTATTTTTGTCGCTTGGAATTTTCACCATAGTTAAACTGATAAGTTAAATTATTTGTAATTAATCAGTATATTAATATTTTAAAACTAATTGATTGTTAGACTGTTATTTTTTTTACCGCAAGGGTCGCAAAGAAAAAGCAAAGGTCGCAATATTGATTATAGTTGATTTACAACACATTGCGTACATTGCGGTTAAATTTAAAGCTTTATATTACAGATTATTATCATACTGATTAGTAACAATTATTTAAATTTAAAGACAAAAATTATTATTTATTCGATATGATTGACGCCATTACAAAAAACCTAACAAGAGGAATTCAGCTTTTAAATTGTATTTCGGATGATGAATATAGCAATACTTCCATTGCGCCTTATTATTCAAGTATTGGCATACATATCCGCCATATTTTAGACGTTTTCGATTGTGTTTTAGTTGGATTGGAATCTAATGATATCAATTTAATCAACAGAAGACGAAACGAGTTGGCTGAAAATTTCACCAAATATGGAATTTCTTACTTTGAGGATATTATTCAACGACTTCAATTAATTGAAACGAAAGATTTTAATAAAATTGTTACTGTTACCGATGATTTAGGTTCGGGAATTATTTCTGTAAATTATACATTAGGCGCCATTTTAATGCAGGCACACGGTCATGCCATTCATCATTATGCAAGTGTTGGTTATGTAATTTCTCAACTTGGAATTGAACTTCCTGAGGACGATTTTGGATTTAATCCAACAACCCCTAAAAAGATTTTTAAGTAGAATTTAGGTTTTTAACCTTTTTTAAGTACTTTTTATAATTGAAATATGCCGAAATCAAATAATTTAAATTGGTGTACTCAATTTGATTCAGTTTGTTATTCTTAACGCCAATGGAATAAATTATTTTCCAATGATTTTTAATCGATTTTAAGGCTTTAAAATAACTGCTTTTTGAAGCATCATAAATATGTGTGGGTTCGGAAATGATGCCATTTACTTCAATAATTTTAAAATTTTCACCTTTTAAAAGTTCATCAAAACTATTGTATTTTATATCTATTCTTCCATAAAACCAGCCATCAATTTTTGTATTTAGCTCATCTAAAAGACACTCTAATTTACTGTTAATTAAATGATTGCCGTTGATAAATTGAGTTCCTTTGGAATGGTTTCCTATGATGTTGAGTACAACTTCTTCATCGTCTTTTGGAATGGTATCAAGCTTGTCTTTATTTAATTTTGAAAGGTAAACTGTGTAATGTCTGGCTCTTTGGTTACTGCTAATAAGCGCAGAAATTGACGACTTCCCGTCGCCGATAACAGTGGGGTATTTTTTTAAAGTAACCGAAGTGATTTTACCTGTTTTTTCTCCAGGAATTCTATAATATAAAAGGCCACATTCGTTTTTTAAGCTTATAAATTCCTGAATGATTAAATTGATGGAATTGTATTTTTTAAGGTAAGCAGAAAGTTCATCTTCATCTTTAATTTTTGTAACCAGCAAACCTCTAAAACCTACGTCGGGTTTTATGATTAAGGGAAAATCAATGTTATTTAGGGCTATTTTTGAGGTAATCTCCTCCAAACTTTCGCCAAAACTTACATAAATTGTGCTTGGACAATATTTTTTTGGTAGCAGTTGTATGGTTTTATATTTTGATTCCAATCCGTTTCCAGAACCTTCTATTCCTGGATTAACTGCTGAAAAAAACCCGAAACTCCGGGCTTTTAAAGCCAAATAAAAAGCATAAGGCAATAGCGGAACATAAAACATATAAGAAGGCCAATATTCCCAGTCGGTAAATTTTTTAAAATTTAAAATACCCATTATTTGGTATTGAAAAGGGCATTTAAAATTATTTTAATGCCTAAAAATCCAAGGATAACTGCGGTAATAGCCAATACAATTCCCACAATAAGCCATAAATAATTATTTTGATGTTTAATGGCTTTAAAACCGACGGTTATTAAAATTGGAGCTGCAATCAAAAGAGGCAAAGCAGCCAATTCATATTTTACACCTCTTATCAATTCATCTCTATTTGTTTCCATTTGTATAATTTAAGAGTGCTGTTCTAACATTTTTATATTTAAGCAGGAGTTCAATTGCTTTTTCTTCTGAAATATTTAATTCCTCCATCAGCATTTTTGTTCCTCTAATCACCAGCTTGTCGTTTGTCAGTTGCATATCAACCATTTTGTTGCCTTTTATTTTTCCTGTCTGAATCATAACGCTGGTTGAAATCATGTTTAAAATCAGTTTTTGGGCAGTACCTGCTTTCATTCTTGAACTACCGGTCACAAATTCAGGACCAACCAAAACTTCAATGGGATATTTGGCTATTTCTGCAAGCGGACTTCCAATATTACAAGTAATACATCCTGTTAAAATACCATTTTCATTGCATTCTTTCAGACCATTTACTACGTAAGGCGTAGTTCCAGAAGCTGCAATTCCGATAACAATATCGTTGCTGTTAACGTTATGACTTTTTAAATCTTCCCAACATTGGGTGGTGGAATCTTCAGCAAATTCAACTGCTTTTCTTATTGCCACGTCCCCTCCGGCAATAATACCAATAACAACATTGTGCGAAACGCCAAAAGTGGGTGGACATTCTGAAGCGTCCAATATCCCCAATCTTCCGCTTGTTCCTGAACCCACATAAAATAATCTTCCGCCTTTTTTTATGCCTTGTACAATTACATGCACCAATTTTTCAATTGCAGGAATCACTTTTTCTACGGCTGCCGGAACAGTTTTATCCTCCGAATTAATATGTGTAAGCAATTCAATAACGTTCATTTTTTCCAAATGATTAAAATTTGAAGCTTGCTCAGTAGTTTTTGTGAAATCCATTTTTCAAAAATACTAATTTTTGGTTAGTTCTAATTTTTTGTGTCAACTTATTTCAAAAGGTTAAAATAAGTCGAAAAAAAAGCAAGAAATGAATTCTTGCTTTTTTACGAATTATGAAAATTTCTTAAGAAATCTTTTCAAACTTTATTTTAATAAGCCTTTGAAGTTGCGCTTAATGAAGAGACAGAGGCTATAATTTTATTAAATGTATTGCTGGGTCTCATGGCCTTTTTTACTAAATTTTCGTCAAATTTATAATAGCTACCAATGTTTACCGGAGCTCCTTGCGCTTGGTTTAATTCGCTCACAATAACAGCTTCATTTGATGCCAACGCTTTTGCAACTGGAGTAAATATTTGCTTTAATTCAGTATCTTTATTTTGCGCAGCCAAAGCTTGTGCCCAATAAGTTGCCAAATAAAAGTGACTTCCTCTATTGTCCAATTCACCAACTTTACGTGAAGGCGACTTTCTGTTATCTAAAAATTTATCAGTAGCATCATCTAAAGTTTCAGCTAAAATTAAAGCTTTTGGAATGTGGTAGTTGTTTCCTAAATGTTCTAAAGAAACTGCCAATGCTAAAAATTCACCCAAAGAATCCCATCTTAAATGGCCTTCTTTAATAAATTGTTGCACATGTTTAGGTGCTGAACCGCCAGCTCCTGTTTCAAACAATCCGCCACCATCCATCAATGGAACAATGGATAACATTTTTGAGCTTGTACCTAATTCTAAAATCGGAAAAAGGTCGGTTAAATAGTCGCGCAATATATTTCCTGTAACAGAAATTGTGTCCAAACCATTTTTTACCCTTTCTAAAGTATAAACTGTAGCATCTTCAGGTTTCATAATCTGAATATCTAAGCCAGTTGTATCGAAGTTTGGCAGATAAGTATTTATCTTTTTTATAACTTGTGCATCATGCGCTCTGTTTTTATCCAACCAAAATATGGCGGGAACATTTGTTGCTCTGGCCCTGCTCACAGCAAGTTTAATCCAATCTTGAATTGGTGCATCCTTAGCCTGACACATTCTCCAAATATCTCCTTTTTCTACTTTATTTTCTAATAATATATTGCCTAAAGTGTCAACAACTTGCACAGTTCCGTTGTCTTGAATTTCAAAAGTCTTGTCATGCGAGCCGTATTCCTCAGCTTGTTGCGCCATTAAACCAACATTAGGAACTGTTCCCATGGTTGTTGGATCAAAAGCGCCATGTTTTTTACAAAAATCTATGGTTGCGGTATATATACCTGCGTAAGTGCTGTCTGGAATTACTGCTTTTATGTCTTGCAATTTTCCTTCAGCATTCCACATTTGTCCTGAAGTCCGAATCATTGCAGGCATTGATGCATCAATAATTACGTCACTTGGCACATGAAGATTGGTAATGCCATTATCAGAATCTACCATTGCAATACCAGGACCATTTTCTAAACAAGATTTGATATCCGCTTCAATAGCCGATTTTTGTGCTTCTGGTAAGTTTTTAATTTTACTAATTAAATCTCCGAAGCCATTATTTACATCAACGCCAAGTTCTTTAATAACAGCGCTGTGTTTTTCAAAAACAGGTTTAAAGAAAGCAGTTACCGCATGTCCAAAAATGATTGGGTCAGAAATTTTCATCATTGTTGCTTTCATATGCAATGAAAACAATACATTTTTAGCTTTGGCATCTTTAATTTGTTCCTCAAGGAATTTTACCAAAGATTTTTTGCTCATTATTGTTGTATCAATAATTTCACCAGGCAATAAACTTGTTTTTTCTTTTAATATAGTTATAGATTCATTTTGATCGATAAATTGAATTTTTACATCTTGGGCTTTAGCAACAGTTATAGATTTTTCATTGTGGAAAAAATCACCGCTTTCCATGGTAGATACATGTGTTTTTGAATCGGATGACCAAGCGCCCATAGAATGTGGGTTCTTTTTAGCATAATTTTTCACAGCTTTTGGCGCCCTTCTGTCGGAGTTGCCTTCGCGTATAACTGGATTTACAGAAGATCCTTTCGCTTTATTATATCTAAGTTGAATGTCTTTTTCTTTAGCAGTTTTAATTTCATCAGGATAATTTGGAATGGCATAACCCAAAGATTGCAGTTCCTTAATGGCTGCTTTTAACTGAGGTTCTGAGGCGGAAATGTTGGGTAATTTTATAATATTGGCTTCCGGTTTTTTTACCAATTTCCCAAGTTCAGCTAAAGTGTCTGGAACTTGTTGTTTGGGTGTTAAATACTCTGGAAATAAAGCCAAAATTCTGCTGGATAGAGAAATATCTTTGATTTCGATTTCAATACCTGCAGGTTTTGTAAAGGCTTCTACAATTGGTAAAAATGAATAGGTTGCTAAAGCAGGGGCTTCATCTGTTTTAGTGTAAATTATTTTAGGTGTTTTACTCATAATATTTTGTGTTTTTGAAACTATATTTATCAATAAAGTCAGAAATTATAGCAGGGTAAATTAATTTCGTTTAACGTTTTGCAAATATAGGGAATAATGATGGAAAAATTGTGCGCGAAAACGTTATAAATAAGAGTATTATTTTGCGTTTAGTCTAAAAAAAGAGTTGAAATTTTGAAGAAATTATAACAATAAAAAACAAAAGCCATAGTATTGATTTCTCAGTATTATGGCTATTGCTGAAACATTTTTTTTAATAAGTTGACAGTCTAATATTTAATCGTTTTTGTCATTCTCCTTAAAGAACAGCACACTTTTAAATTTTGAACTCTTACTTTCTTCTTGCGAATCAAGTTCTTATTAAATTGACGTTTCTTCTAAAATAGAATCTAAAACTTTGTCGTAATTCCTAAAAACTACTCGATTTAAGATTCTGTTTTAAAAAGTGCTTTTAAAACCATGTTCCATTTATTCATGCTAAATACTGGGCACATTACTTGTTAAAGCTCGGTTTTAAAAACTATGTTCAAGAACATATCGAATTTCACATTGAGGTTTTGGTTCAACTTTAAAATTTTCATTTTTCGGTTTACGTTAAGCCTCCGTGCTAATTCTTTTGTAAAGTAAACACATAAGTTTCTATTCTCCAAATTTATAACGTATTTGTTTTCAACAAGATATAAACCCAACTTATTAACAAATGTTAATAACAAAAAACCCGTTTTGAAAATCAAAACGGGTTTTTATATTTTTAAAGGAAATTGAATTAACGTCTTTTTTCTTTAATTCTGGCTTTTCTGCCTGTTAAGCCTCTAAAGTAGAAGATACGCGCTCTACGAACACTGCCTTGTTTGTTAACTTCAATTTTTTCAATTGCTGGTAAGTTTACAGGAAAAATACGTTCTACACCAATTGTTCCTGACATTTTTCTGATTGTAAATGTTTCAGACGCGCCTGCACCTCTGCGCTGAATTACAGTACCTCTAAAAAATTGGGTACGTTTTTTTTCACCTTCTCTAATTTCGTAGTAAACAGTGATAGTGTCTCCTGCCTGAAATTTTGGTAACTCATTTGCAGATACAAATTTGTTTTGTACAAACTTTACTAAATCTTCCATTGTTGGTTTTTTAATGGGTTTTTCAATGACCAACATTCACGATTTTCGTCAGAGGTTGATTTTGAGTGTGCAAATTTAATAAAAAAGATTAGTCTTCCAACAAATCAGGCCTAATTTTTTTCGTTCTTTCTAAGGCTTGTTCATTCCGCCATACTTCTATCTTCGGAAAATTGCCCGATAACAGTATTTTCGGTACCTCAAGTCCTTTATATGCTGAAGGTCTTGTGTAAACAGGCGGTGAAAGTAGGTTGTCCTGAAACGAATCCGTTAGCGCAGAGGATTCATCGCCCAAAACACCTGGGATTAATCGGATAATGGCATCGCATAATACGGCAGCGCCCAATTCCCCGCCGCTCAACACATAATCTCCTATAGAAATTTCTTTGGTAATCAACAACTCGCGAACGCGCTGATCCACTCCTTTATAATGCCCGCAAAGAATCAATATATTTTCAGCCAAAGACAAGGTATTTGCCATTTGCTGGTTTAATGTAGGCGCATCAGGCGTAAGGTAAATAATTTCATCATAATCGCGCTCCAGTTTTAGCTCAGAAATGCATTTGTCTATGGGTTCAATCATCAAAACCATTCCTGCGCCACCACCAAATTGATAATCGTCAATTTTTCCATAATCATTTAAGGCATATTTTCTTAAATCGTGAAAATGAACTTCAACCAATTTTTTATCGATGGCACGTTTAATAATAGAATATTCAAACGGACTTTTAATCAATTCAGGTGAAACAGTAATGATATCAATTCGCATTCGGTAAAGATAAATAACAATTGACAATTGATAATTAACAATTGAGAATTAAAAATAATATTTTGGGCGTTCCCCGCCAGATGGCGGGTCAGGCTTTCGCTACTCGCTTTCTAAACATAGAATTAGTTTACCCTGAGCGTAGTCGAAGGGCTCAATCCCTAACGCAGCTTGAATTATGAATTGCGAATTTTTCACCCGTAACGTATCATGATGCTTATATCGCAGCAGCAAAAATGGGTATTATTTTAGGATCTCTTGTTGCAGGAATTTTAGGGTATATGGTTTTAAAAATACAACTGAAGTCAAAAATAAAGACCTAAAAAAACCGTTG
>JBAZGP010000147.1:0-8125 GCA_041652835.1 Lutibacter sp.
ACATATCCTGAATTACTTTCTTCAATTGCCTTGATCATGCCTTTGAAATAAGATACAGACTTCTCGCCTTCTGTAAGTTGATTATATTTCATGTAGCAATCACGATTCAGTTTGAGCGACAACGCATGATAGTAATTTTTATCATCACCTTTTGCAATGTCAAGGGTAAGAACCATCATTTCAGCACCAGTTTTTTTTGTCTTGGTAATTTCAGCATTGACAATTCCAAGTACATAAGGGCCAGCTGGAACATTGTGGAACTCTCCCATTTGTGCTGGTTGTATTGTGTCGTATCCATTCGGTTTATTCATTTAACATTTCTCCTTATGATTAAAGTAGTTGTGGATTATAAAATTCTTCAATAATTTGACAGACCGAATAAAGATCGTTTGGTATTTTTGTGCCCTTAAACATATCCATCGGTGATTTTGCCTGACTTGTACCATCGTTTTGAGTAATGAAAAAATTGTTGTTTCCTTCACGTACTGCAAGCAAAACAATGGTGAACATTCCTGCAATATCTACTTTTTCATCAAGCATTTTGCCAATAGTCTTTGGTTTGATAAAACCAGTCTCATCAACTTCTGCGTGGTGCAGATAAATAATTGTTAAATCTTTCCTAAGCGTCTGGTTCTTGAAAATCAAAGACCAAAAGGAATCGCCAATATTATTATATAGTTCAAATACTGCAGAGCCTTTTCCTTGTGTTGAATGGTTTTTCATAAACTGATTAACAAGAAGATATTGAGAATCATCAACGACAATATATCTAATTCCAAGTTGCTCCTTATCAACCTTGCCAATCTGCTTCTGAATTGTATCATAGTTATCACTGTTTAAAGTGATAAATTTTTCACCACCACGAAAAGGAAGTTCTTTTTTGTTTACATTAATCAGAAACGTTTCCTTTTTTGGGAGATTCCTAACAGATGTAGTCTTACCACTTCCAGAACGGCCATATACTAAAATTTGTCTTGCCATACTATTACCTCACCACAAGAGAATTGTTTGTCACTATAGAAACACCATCAATTACAATTCCGCTTTTTAAAGCCTCTTTGAGTGCCTTTTTATCTGCTGCATACTTAATCTCACGATATTGTTCAGGAAGCGATTCTGGACGTTCGCAGACAATAGATTCATGCTTTGACCAGTAGATTGATGTAACAGCATCTTTGAACTTGTTTCCTTCACCAACTGCAAAGGCAAGAAAGTTTCTTGCGCTTTCTGCCTTTTTCTCTGCGCTTTGAAGTTTAACTTTGAGCTTTACAATTTCATCTGTAATAGATTCAGCATAAGAGTCACAATTTTTTACTAATCTGGCTATATTGCCAATTTTTTCTTCTCTGCTGATCTTCATTGCCTCGAGTTCAGCATCAAGATTCTCAGGGATCTCACCCTCATGCTCTTCTGCATACTGATTAATTTTTTCTGATAACGCCTCTATTTCAGCGTCAATATCGTAGAGTTTCATAAACTCATCTCCTATTGTTGAATGATCAAACTGAATGCACTACTAATATAATCAAATTATACTGTGAGTGCAATGTTTATTTTAAATTATTTTTTAATAAATTTTCCATTCCAGAATAATTTTTCAATAGTTTTATTGACTTTTGTTGCACATAGTGATGATTGGTGGTTTATTTTACATACTAATTTAAACTCATCCGGCATATTGTATTCTGATATAAAAACCGGATTACTATTTTGTATTGCCCAAGTATAAAAGTCATTGTGATTAACTTTTATTTGATAAGTGCCGGTTCCATTATAAGGTGGATCACAATAAAGTACAGAATCATTATCAATATTTACATTTTGATAACTTTCATTTGAAAAAGTTAATTGCTGTAATCGCTGTAATTGCTGTAATTCAAATCTTCTTATTTTGTAATTTCTTGAAAACCATAAACGATCTATATTTTTAGGTATTTCAACACCAATTAATTTACTTAATTCAACTCTTGATTCTTCGCAATTATTTATTACAATTTCATGCGCAAGTCTTTTTAATTTCTCATTTTCAGAACCGAACAAATAAGAATCTTGACCATTACCGAACGACCAGCAGCATTTTACAAGGCCGGAAAACCAATCGTCGCCAGTTTTATATTTGTGAAAATCTTCCCTTGTTATCCATTGTTTAGGTATTTCACCGCCAGTTAAAACGTGCTTAAATAAATTATAAACGCCCTTATTCAATTCGTTGTAAACTGTTTTATGACCTGATAACAACGCTGTAATGCTCATTGATCCACCACCACCAAACAGATCGTAAAACGTATTAAAATCACCAACAGTATTATATATTTCGTTTAATAATTTAGTTGACAATTTACGCTTATTACCCATATACGGCATTGCTGGCACGATGCAATTATTTATTTCAGGTTTACCGAATAAGTTTATTGTTTTGTAAATCATTAATCACCATGTCACGGTTAATGTTAAAATTCCAGCAGCAATCCAGTAAATTCCCATGCGCCAATTGCCTTGACAGAAATAAGGTATAGACGCACCAAAGTCAATTATGATTAATATTGACGGGAGTATTTTTGGGTTCATTTCTTCCTCACCTCTCCACATCGAATACATTCAAAAGTTTTTTTATTTCTCTTTTTAAACCTAATTCCAGAGCATTTGGGGCACTTGAAATATACCGGGCTTGTTTTGCTCATTCTGTCACCTCAGTTACTTTGGGTGTGGTTTGTTGGCTTTAGACAGTATAATATTAATACTATTTCTTGCGCATTCCAAAGATTGTATTATTTCATCTGAAAGAAGTTTATTAAAGTTGTCAACCTTATTTTTAAAATTCCACTCATTAAACCGCTCTAAATTAATCCCCGCAGATTCTAAGATGGAAATAGCTTTTTCATAATTATTGATTTTGTTTTTAAGCCTGTCGTTTTCATTTACAACATCCTCAATTTTCAGTTTAATAACATCTTTCAACCCTTTGCTTACATTATGACCAACCATTAAAATATCATCTCTTTTTTCTAACCAATTTTTCCAATATAGAGTTCTTTGCTCTTTCTTGTTAAGATCGTAAATGTCACGTTCTTCTATTTTAACCCTTGACATTAAGATGTATGTAAAAACAGCTTGCGGAATAATTACATTTCTAAATGTGGCCTTGCGTTTACACATTAGTTTTTTACCGTTTTTTGAAGCCCAAAGCAAACCAACCTCAACAGGTAATTCTTCGGGCATAATTAATCCATAAGGACAGCAAAAATAAAATTCATTGCAATAATTCATGTACTGCGGCCATTTAGTATCATTCAAAAAATCAGATCTTGACACTTTGGTTTCATATGCAATAAAGCCTGCATGGGCCCATGATTTGAGCATTACCCATGCGTCCATACGCAAATGATTACTCAACCACGTAGGGCCGTCTTTGCACTCCTGTATAAAAACATCATTCGTATGTTTTAATTTTAAAAGAGATATTAACTCTTCAGCTCTCATTCTGTCACCTCCGTTACTTTGACATGTGAACAATCGCCTTCATAAATAAACCTTTTCATATCGGTTCCTTTCTTGTCAACTTTTTGTTATAAAAATACACCCGTATTAATCTGATCATAATAAGACTCTCTTTGGTTTTTTATTGTTTCAAGAGCATTCTTACGCACCCCTTTATAATCAAAGGTTGTCAACGGTATTGGTATTTTTAACTGCCTCAATACTGCCATCGTACACATCGGACAGCCTTCAGTGTCCTCAAGAACCTTATCAATTGCAACATTAATATGCTTGATTAATAAAATCACTTCTGGGTTAGTTTCGCCATCCATTGCAGTAAATTCGTCTCCACCTTGGTTAACTAAATCGTCAAGTAAATAAAACTCCGCAGGATCTGGGAAATATGACTTTAAAGTGTCCATCTCGAACTGATTACCAGACAATTGAACACACATCCGACATTCACGGTTCGGATTCATTGTGCAGTGCTTTTCGTGAATCTCCATTGCGTGCTTTGAATATTTTTTCATTCCGCAAAAATCACAGATATATTGATTAACTTTTCGCTGTTTCATCTTTCACCACTCCTGGTTTAGTTTAGTTGTTTACATCAAACAATTTACTTGCGCTTTCAAAGTATTTATCCATATCAAAATGCTCTGAATTATCTTCAAGAAGTTCTTGTCTTTTAAATTGTAATAATGGTCTTACGGTGCCTTTTGTCTCAATTAATGCACCACTTAAAATTCTTGAATGGCCTGTGATCTGCATAGTTTCTTTACTAACATCATAAATTCTATATCCGCCGTTACTTTTCTCTGATACCCCCGGTAAATGATGAATATCTGCGCAGAATGATTGTTGCATTGTCTTGTAAACATCCATCAGACGGCCTTCGTTTATGTTCCAGTCTTTATCCGTAAAATCACAAATTGCAACCCACCCACCAAAACGAATAATAGTCTCATGTAGCGCACTATCGTTGAAATTGACGCTATCCATACGCCCAATGCGTCTTGCGTATGCCCGAAGTGTTGATATGGCCTTGGTGGCCTCTCCTTGTGCGTCAGAACCGCAATACTTCAAGAAATGTGATACTAAAGGAAATGGACATGCCACAGTTGGAACAAAGTTCTTGATAATTTCCTGAACTGATAATTTAAAAGTGTCATCATCCATGTGTTTTAAGAAATTCCAGTACAATGCAGATTTTTCATTGTCAGGCTTCAATCCAAGATATTTTAACAATAAACCAAAATGTAAAATGTAAAAGTCTTGTGTCATTATTTAATCCTTTAAAGTTTCTCTCATAGTTTTGGCCCACTCATCAAGTTCATCGTTGGTTACTTTTTGAGGGCCATATCTGGATTGATTTTCTTTTTGAAGATAAACTTTGTTCCGGTCAATATTAGCCTTCAAAGTCCTCAACATATCAATATCGGTTGACCTTGATTTTTTCTTATGTTTCCACCCTGCATCAGTTCCCCAAAAATTCACGACACTTTTTTCCAGTGAAAGCTTTATATCAAGATTCGGATTCAATCGTTGAAGTTCATCCATAATACTTTGATCGTTTAAGATTTGCTGATATGTATCATCAACAATCTGTTTATAAATATCGAAAGAATTTCGCCAAGTAAGGACATCCTCTTTAAGAGAAGAAGAATTACAAGGAATAGAATTGAATAGAATAGAACGCTGATTGAGGGGTGATGTATACTGTGGTGTGGGTATACTCTGATTCTGCTCTGAGTGTACTATGAGCCACATTAAAGCAGTTTGAAGATAATCTATTGATTTGGTTAGAATTGCAACATTTATCATAGTCTCTAATGCCAAGTCATTTATTGACATGTTGATAATTCCTCTTGGATTTTGCCTTGATGCACACTCAATTATGGCAATCCAGCATCCAAAAATTTCAGCACCATTTTTTTGCTGCATAATTTTTTTATATCCAAGACCCTGTTTATTCGGGATGGGAACCCATCGAATATTATCCCATCGTTTAGATTGAGAGTTTTCAAAAAATTCATCCCAGTTGTTTATGACTATTGCCATAATCAGACTCTTCCCTGTTTTTTCCATGCAATCATAGTTTTACCTCTCCACGGGTACAAAGGGCATAGTTTTGAGGTACATTCTTTCGGGTTAGCTTCAAAGCCCATACATTCTGTGCACATGGCTTTAATCGCTTTTGTGCGTGTTAATTCAGTGCTTATTGTGCCGCCATCAGCAGACCGTATTGTATGCACAGTTTTCTGCATATAAACCTCCAAAAATAAAACCTTGCCCTGTGGTGACACTACGCATGGAACACACGTACACAGGGTTCGGTTATTTAATCAACTTTAATTTGTTAATTTCCGTGTCACCGGATTTTGTGAAAGATTAATATACATCATGCGATGTTAGACGCAAGAGGAAAATTATTCTTTCCCCCATTCGACTACACGAATAATATCATACACTGGCCTATTTCCATCACTTGTAACAATATTGCCATTATCAAGAGTCCATTTTCCGTCATAATAATACACAACACAACCTTTAATTTCACGCACTGTACGGATTTCTTTATTTTTAAATTCAACAATACTTCCCTTCGGGATCCCGCTGTAATCGGGAGTTTCGGTTTTGTCGTAGTATTTTTTGAGTGGATCAAGAATTTCTTCCGTGTAAACATGCTGTAATTGAAATTGTGAGCCAGTTAATTTGATAAATTTCTCAAACTCCAGCTTCAACGTCCAGACTATTTTGACAGGCAATTCTCTCTGAACTGGTGCTGTTAATTTTTCAGATTTAAGAAAACTGCAAAAATCACGTATTGCTTTATGCTCTTCTGAGCCATAAATATTATGTCCTAAAAAACTATTGCATAGTGCATCAAAGTCAATCTCAGCCGGTTCGTATTCAGTGGGGATTGCCTCGATCTGATACATTATGCACTCGTTAAGGAATGTCTCTTGATCACGATCTCCACAATCTTTACAACTATTATGAAAGCACATTAAATTCAGTAGTTTTTCTTTGTCAATCAGTTTCATTTTTGATCTCCTGTTAAAATTTGAATATCTTCTTTACTCAGTCCGGCCCGTTTGTAACGCCAGATCAACAACTTTTTATTAACCTGCTTACCGGATAAATCCGGCTTGTTACGGTTATACGATAGCATCCGCTTAATGTTCTGATACTCGCTCATTTTTTTGGTTTCTTTCCGATAATCACATAGTGCGGATATAATGCATTTTTATCTGTTATCTGGTATGCATCTATATTCAAACGTTTTGCACACATCGCGCAATTATTGCTTTCTTGAATTGTTGTAAACTCAAATCTGTACCCGATGTGAGCCGCAAGAATTCTTGGAATCAACGTGCTTGGCCTGCCAGCCTTTCGGTTTTTGTTTTGAGAGCAATATTTGCAGATGCTCTCGTTAATTCTTTTACCTGACCATATTCCAGACAGACATTTTCCATTTAACCTGGTGTCGCATTTGCTTTTATTCATCTTGTCCCCCTTTGTATAGATAGATGTTTTCATTACTCATATTTCTTGACTCGATCTGCAAGAAATTTTCATCATCTAAACGCGATAATAACCGTTGACAATAGCTAACTGATATTTTACGCCGATATTTTATAAACAGGTCAAATTTGACGATTGAAGTTTTTATATAGTGTCCCTCTGAGTTAATCTGTTCGCAGACCTTTTTTACAAGCGATTTGAGATTTTCTTTTTTCATTTTATCACACTTAAATCTGAAATGTTTATCGTGTACTCTCTATCATTCGCGCGGAAACTGATTCCGCAGTTGATTACATCTGAAAATTCTGTTATCAAAATGTCTGCCCGATCTGCGAAAAAACCATTATTGCCGATCTGGTGGTTTACGCTGCACTTGAAACAACCGATTTGGCCGGCGTAGTTTGATACCTGGATCATAACAGAAGAAGTATCGTTTTCAAGAGCTATTTTTAAACACTCGTTATTTAGCGCACAGATAGCTGGTAATTCAAGGAAATCGGTTCCGGATACTACGGATGCGGTCTGAACCTGATCGGGCTGTATCGGGCTGCTACAGCCGATTGATAACGTAGCTGCAATTAAGATGATTATTGTTTTCATTTCTGTTTCCTTTCAGAAAAAGCATTTGATAATAGAATAAATAAAACAACCAAAACCAAAACCTGCAAGCGCAATAAAACAATAGCACGCCATTTCCGCACGCTCGCACTTCTTGTATGTATCATTCAGAGCGCAGTTCTTCTGAATTACAGTTTTCTTTTTGAGCATATCAAGCCTTTTTTTGTGATCGCTTCTTTTCTCTTCCGGATTGACAAGATTAAAAAACAAAATTTCTTCTTTTTTCTCTTCTGTTGCGTTCATTTCTGTTCTCCTTTTGCAAGCCGTTCCATTTTTGTGACGAGTTCTGGTAGTTGATCAATAGTATTGTCTTGTGTCAATGTGTCCCAAACCAAATCTGGTTCATTTTTTATCTGCCATTCTGTCGATCTGTACACCATAACACTGATATTCAGCCTATATTGACCGTATGATAGGCTGATAAAAACCAGCCTGGATTTATTCAGCTCTTCCGCACATGCGAGTAGACGCTGTATGTGTTGATTTAATTCTTCTTTTGTGA
>JBAZGP010000148.1:0-6106 GCA_041652835.1 Lutibacter sp.
GGTTCCAGAAAATATTTGATTTCAAGTTTAGACCAAAGTTTACAAAGAATGGGACTTGATTATGTCGATATTTTTTATCACCATCGTCCCGATCCGGAGACGCCATTAGAAGAAACTATGAATGCGCTCGATCATATCGTTCGTCAGGGAAAAGCCCTTTATGTTGGAATTTCTCAGTACAATGCTGAAGATACCTTAAAGGCAACGAAAATTTTGAAAGATTTGGGAACGCCTTGCTTAATTCATCAGCCAAGATATAATATGATGGACAGATGGGTTGAAAACGGACTTTTAGAGGTGTTGGAAAATGAAGGTGTTGGTGCCATCGCTTTTTCACCTTTAAGTCAGGGAATTTTAACCGATAAATATTTAAAAGGATTTCCAGAAGATTCCAGAGCAATAAAAGATGGACGCTATTTAAAAACCGAACAAATTGATAAAAAACTGATTTCAAAAGTAAGTAAACTCAATGAAATAGCAGTATCCAGAAATCAAAGTTTGGCGCAAATGGCGATTGCATGGCTCTTAAAAGACCAACGAATTACTTCAGTTTTGGTTGGCGCAAGCAAACCCGAACAGTTATTGGACAGCTTAAAAGCATTGGATAACTTGCAATTTTCATCCGAAAATCTAAAGGAAATTGAAAATATTCTGAAATAAAGAAAATTATAAAAAAATAGCGGTTTTTGATCAACCAAAAGCCGCTTAAACTTCAACAACCAACTCATCAAAGGCTAAAAATACATTTTTGGGAAGCATTTTTTCAACTTCTGCATGAAATCCCAAGCGATTGCTGATATGGGTTAAATAGGTTCTTTTTGGTTTTAATTCTTGACTTAGCGCTATTGCTTCTGCCAAATTTAAATGGGTGGGATGTGTTTGAATTCTGAGTGCATTGATGATTAAAATATCTAAATTTTGAAGTTTTAATTTTTCTTCTGCAGAAATAGCTTTAACATCGGTTAAATAAGCAATATTATGAAATCGGTATCCAAAAATTTTGAGTTCTCCGTGTAAAACTTCAATGGGCGTCACTTTTATATTTTGAAGGTAAAAAGGCTCATTTTTAACTTCAAATTGCTGAACGCTTGGCGCACCTATGTATTTATTTTCATCATTAAAAATATAATCAAAACGTTTGGCTAAATTGGCTAACACCTCTTTTTTTGCATAAATTGGAACAGCACCCAATTTTGCGCTAAACGGTCGTAAATCATCCAAACCCGCAGTATGATCCGCATGAATATGCGTAAATAAAACCCCATTAATTTTAGTCACATTGGCACGCAACATTTGATACCTGAAATCAGGTCCGCAATCCACCACATACGTAAAATCATCCCACTCCAGCAAAATGGAAACTCGTAAACGCTTGTCGTGCTTATCGGTGGATAAACATACGGGGTGAGTGCTCCCGATAACCGGGATTCCTTGTGAAGTTCCCGTACCTAAAAAAGTAATTTTAATGTTCATTGTTTTTTGGAAATGAATACAAGTATAATTTAAAAAAATAGGAATAAAAATTTAATCATCAATTTTTTTTGATTTTCTTCAGAAAGAAATATTGAAGAATATTAGTGATAGAAATTCAATTAATTTTCTGATTACCCAACAAAAATTCAATAAAAAGTGCAGATTTACTTAAAAGTATGATTTATATCATTTCTTATGCTTTCTATCCTTGAATTTATTATTATCTTTGCACCTTCAATATTTCAGCATGAATAAATTTCTAAAAATGCCAATTTACAATCTTAATTTGCCAATTGCCACTTTTGTTGTTTTGTATGTTTTTCGGTTTAAAAGTACAATATCTATTAATGAAACTGGTTTTTTTGCTGGTTTTCTTTTTTTTATATACTTCTCATTTTTTTTTCAAATTAAATTAAACATTCCATATCATTTTATACAATAAAACCTTACATATATGAAAATAGGCGTTTTAAAAGAAACACAAAAAGGAGATCATCGCGTAGCGATTTCACCTAATATTGCCAAACTGCTCGTTGCAAAAGGGTTTGAAGTTTTGGTAGAAGAAGATGCGGGAACTCCTTCGTCATTTAAAAATTCGGACTATGAAGCCGTTGGCGCTTCTATTAAAAAAGAAGAAGCTGTTTTTAAGGAATCCAATGTTCTTATAAAAATCAATCCTTTTACTGAAGAAGATTTAAAATCGGTTCAAAAAGGTCAAATTTTAATGAGTCAGTTGTATTATTTATCAAATCCAAAACTTATTGAAGCCATTGCTACAACAGGTGCAACAGCATTTTCTATGGATGCCATGCCACGTATTTCAAGAGCACAGGATATGGATGTTTTAAGTTCACAAAGCAATTTAGCCGGTTATAAAGCGGTGATTGTTGGCGCGAATGAAATAACCAAAATTTTCCCATTAATGATGACTGCAGCAGGAACAATTATTCCTTCAAAAGTCTTAATTTACGGAATTGGCGTTGCTGGTTTACAAGCAATTGCTACTGCAAAACGTTTGGGCGCTGTGGTTATGGCCACAGACATTAGAACGGAAACCAAAGAACAAGCAGAATCATTAGGCGCAAAATTTATTTCGGTGGACAATACCGGTGAAGAATCTGAAGGCGGTTACGCTAAAGAAGCTTCCGAAGATTATGCACGCCGACAAAAAGAAGCCGTTAACAAATCTTTATTTGATGCTGATTTGGTCATTACTACTGCAATGGTTCCAGGACGAAAAGCACCTGTATTAATTACCGAAGAACAAGTAAAACAAATGAAAAATGGTGCGGTGATTATCGATTTGGCCGCTGCTCAAGGTGGAAACTGCGAAATCAGCGAAATGGATAAAACAGTGATTAAACATGGCGTTAAAATTATTGGATCCACTATGGCTCCGGTAAGCGTTTCAACAAATGCCAGTGAATTATATGGCAAAAACATGTATAATTTCTTGATGCATTTAACTGAAAATAATCAATTTAAGTGGGAATTGGAAGAAGAAATTACCGATGGAACTTTAATTGTGCATGAAGGAAAAATTAGAAAAAACTAAAAACCAAATAAATCATGAATGAATTAATAGAATTTATTAGCAGTAATCTTGAATTATTATACATCCTCATCTTAGCCATATTTATTGGGGTTGAATTGATAAAAAATGTTCCAACGGTTTTGCATACGCCATTAACGTCTGGTGCAAATGCACTTAGCGGTGTTGTAATTGTTGGTGCAATTTTAGTGATGCTTCAGTCAGATCCTGCCAATTATATTGCTTTGACGTTAGGATTTGTTGCCGTAGTGCTGGGAATGATTAATGTGGTTGGCGGTTTTGCCGTAACCGACAGAATGTTACAAATGTTTAAAAAGAAAAAATAATGAGTATAGCACTAGGTCTTATCTATTTGATTGCAACCGTAACGTTTATTATCGGTTTAAAAATGTTGGGGCATCCAGCCACAGCAAAAAGAGGAAATTTAATTTCTGGATCCGGTATGGTTCTCGCTATTATCGGAACTTTATTTTTACAGGAAAAAGATATTGTTATAGACGGAATTACCCAAACTGTTCCATTATTTCAAACCGTTTCAACATTAGTATTTTCCCTAATTATAGCCGCTATTTTATTGGGATCAATTATTGGCTGGTTTATGGCAATGAAAGTTAAAATGACAAAAATGCCTGAATTGGTATCTTTATTCAATGGTTTTGGAGGTGGAAGTGCCTTATTAATCGGTTTGGTTGAATTCAGTAAAAACGTAGGTATAGATGATGCCAGCAAAGCGTCATCATCTATTGTAACCACTATTTTATCAGCTGTTATCATAGGAAGTATCACATTTACAGGAAGTATTGTAGCTTGGGGAAAATTAAATGGATCTATAAAAGATCTTAGACTTCCAAACTACAACCTCATTAATAATATACTCTTTATATTACTGGTTGCATTTGGAGCATACATAGTGATGATGAATACTGACAGTTTGGTATTAATCTATATATTGCTATTTGCTTCTTTAATCTATGGGTATTTATTTGTGGCTCCAATTGGAGGTGCAGATATGCCAGTTGTAATTTCACTTTTAAACTCCTTAACAGGTATTGCTGCGGCAATCACAGGTATTTTATATGGAAATATGGTGATGTTGGTAGGCGGTATTTTAGTGGGCTCAGCTGGTTTAATTTTAACTTTCGCCATGTGTAACGCTATGAATCGATCACTTAAAAATGTTGTGTTTGGTGCTTTTGGAGGTGGAGGTGATGTTGCAATGGCTTCTGTTGGAAAAACTGGAGGAACCATCAAAAAAACAAGCGCAAGTGATGCCGCTGTAATGATGAATTATTCCACCAATGTGGTGATTGTTCCAGGTTATGGTTTGGCTGTTGCGCAAGCACAACACGTGATTCACGAACTTGAAGAACTCTTGGTAAAAAAAGGCGTTAACGTAAAATATGCGATTCATCCTGTTGCAGGTCGTATGCCTGGACATATGAATGTATTGTTGGCAGAAGCCAATGTTTCTTACGATAAGTTAGTAGAAATGGACAATATAAATCCGCAATTTCCGAATACCGATGTGGTATTGGTTGTTGGTGCAAACGACGTCGTAAATCCTGCAGCCCATAACGACCCATCAAGTCCGATTTATGGAATGCCTATTTTAGATGTTGAAAACGCCAAACATATTATTGTAAACAAACGAAGTATGAATCCCGGATATGCCGGAATTGAAAATGAATTGTTCTTCAACCAAAAAACTTCTATGCTTTTTGGAGATGCTAAAACCGCTTTAACGGAATTGGTTAGCGAGCTTAAAAATATGTAATCAGTTTAAACAAGTTATATTTCAAGAACGGGTTAAAATTTAAATTTTAACCCGTTCTTTTTGTAAAAAGTTTTTTATTGGTTTCAAATTTGGATCAAAAGCCCAGTAATTTAGTTGTAGCACTTTAGCTTGGAGTGTGGAAATATAAGAGATGAAATAAGTATATCCAAAATTTTGTGTTTTTGAAAAATAATTTTAAAATTCATGGGTTAAAATATTATTGGTTATAACCTATTTGGAAAGTAAATCTACAATCAATTATAAATCTGTCCCCAATAAAAAATTTCTTGAAACCGACTCTCCTCGAGGCAAAGCCATAGCCGTATTTCACGCCCCGATAGATCGGGGTCATTTTGGCCTTGGGAGCCAAAAACCGAAATTTTAGATTTTGCCTTACCCGGAACTGTGAAAAGGCAGTTCCGACCTCCAAGGAAAGGTAAATCGGAAACCCCGAGGCAAAACCGTCGGGGAATTATTTAGATTAAACTTTCTATAATCACTTCATAATCAACAAAAATCAAAGACTTAATCATGTTTCAAGGACTATTTTAAATTGCACTTTCCTGAAATTTACAATTTCTACGCTTTTTTACGCTTTTTCAACTCAAAAAAGAGTAGCTAAAAGTGGTTATTTTTAGAATATTATTACTTTTTATGTCAACTTATATAAACAAACGGTAAATTTTATATAACAAACGGTAAATTTATTTTTTATATAAAGCGGTATGTTTACTGACAATTTGCGCTATTTTATAAATGAATGGTAAGTTTTTCATAATGAATGGTAAAAATAAATGATATTTTATTTGTTTCTTAACTTTTTATACTTACTTTTACATCAACAGAAAACCAAAACCCCAAAAAAATTAATATTAACCCAAAAAAAAATAAATCAACCCCCAAAACCCAAAAGAATAAATCAATCCCCAAAACCCAAAAAAAAATACTTTAACCCCTTAACCCCTAAAAAATGAAAATGTATGCCCCAAAATTACTTGTATTACTCTTTTTAACTACACTTTTATATTCTTGCTCAAAAGAAGAAGACGGTGTTTACTTTAACGAAAACAGCGAAGTAACCAACTCTAAAGTAGTTTACTCCCCTATAGAATCAGAAATTATTAGTCTGATAAACGCCCACAGAACTGAAATGGGCTTAAGTGCCTTAAATACTTTAAGCATAGTTTCAGGCGTTGCAGACGGTCATACAGAATATATGATTGAAGTCGGACAAATTAGCCACGACAACTTCGCAGATAGAGCACAAACCTTAATGGAACAAGCAGGAGCAAAAACAGTAGGAGAAA